>JAFAWL010000066.1 GCA_019241805.1 Actinomycetota bacterium | reverse complement strand
GCGACCTTGCCGTCGAAGACGACAACGTTGCGCAGCTCGAGCTTCTCGCCGATGACCGCGGCGAGCGCCTCGATGCTGGCCTGCACGGTGCGCCCGTCCGAGAGCGTCTCGGCGAGCAGCGCCTCGACACTTGCCGGTCGAACCCTCGCCGCATGCGCGACGATCTCGGCGGCCAGCTCTTGGAACTGCTCGTTCTTGGCCACGAAGTCGGTCTCGCTGGCCAGCTCGATCATCGCGCCCTCGGCCGCGGCGATCAGGCCGTTGCTTGCGGTCCGTTCGCCGCCGCGCTTCTGGACCTTGGCGCCGCCCTTGACCCGCAGGATCTCTACGGCCTTCTCGAAGTCGCCGCCGGCCTCCTCGAGAGCCTTCTTCGAATCCATCATGCCCGCGCCGGTCAGGTCACGTAGCTTCTTCACGTCTGCGGCGGAGATGTTCGCCATGTCAGTCCCTCTTGATCAATTCGTCTCGATGTCAGTGTCTATCCCGCCGTGCCGCCCGCCATCAATCCGACGGCGGCCGCCGGTCGAGGTCGCAGCGGCGGGCGAACCCGGCGCGCGGCCGGGTGAGCGCCGCGGCTTCCCGCCGCCCGGGCTCAGTTCTCGGCGGGCGACTCGGCCGCCGCCTCGTCGACCGCGGCCGCGGCCTCGTCGACCGCGGCCACCACCTCGTCGGCGGCAGCCGCATCGACCTGAGGCGCGACCGGGCCGGGCTCACCGGCGCCAGCCGTTGCCGGCTGGTAGAGCGCCTGCTCCCATTCGGCCAACGGCTCATCGGCGGCCAGTTGGCCCGGTTCCGGCTTGTCGTCCCGGCCGGCGTTGGCGGCCGCGGCGGCACGAGCCATCAAGCCCTCCGCCACCGCGTCGGCCACGACACGGGTCAACAGGGCCGCGCTACGGATGGCGTCGTCGTTGCCGGGGATCTTGTAGTCGACCTCGTCGGGGTCGCAGTTGGTGTCCAGGATTGCAATCACCGGAATGCCCAGCTTGTGGGCCTCGCCGACGGCGATGTGTTCCTTCTTCGTGTCGACGACCCAGATGGCGCTGGGCACCCTGCTCATCTCCCGGATCCCACCGAGGGTGCGCTCCAGCTTCGTCTTCTCCCGCCCGAGCAGCAGCTGCTCCTTCTTGGTGGTGATACCCACCCAGCCGCCCTGCTCCAGTGCCTCGAGCTCCTTGAGCCGCTGCAGCCGCTTGTAGACGGTCGAGAAGTTGGTCAGCATTCCGCCGAGCCAACGCTCATTGACGTAAGGCATGCCGACGCGGGTGGCCTGCTCGGCGATCGCTTCCTGGGCCTGCTTCTTGGTGCCGACGAACAGCACCGTGCCGCCGTGGGCGACGGTCTCCTTGACGAATTCGTAGGCTCGGTCGATGTAGGTCAGCGTCTGCTGCAGGTCGATGATGTAGATGCCATTGCGCTCGGTAAGGATGAAGCGCTTCATCTTCGGATTCCACCGACGGGTTTGGTGCCCGAAGTGGACACCGGAGTTGAGCATGTCTTTCATGGTGACGACGGGCATGCCGGTCGTACTCCTCGTTCTGCGCGCACGCCGCGGCGTGCTCTCGGTTGTCGCCTCGAACCGGGCCGGTTCGACGCCCTGGTGCCCCGTGTCGTGACCGCCGGGGCCTCTCCGAGCGGACGAGGACCGAGATGGCGGTCACCTACCCGGCACGAACGTCGGGAGGGCACGCGAAGTCAGCCGACAACGCCGGCTGCACTAGCAAGTCTAGCCGACCGACGCGGTAACTGCGCCCGCCCGCCGATCGGAGCTCTAGGAGGTGAGCAGACCGTCGCGGACGGCCACGGCGGCGGCTTCCGTGCGACTGCGCACGCCGAGCTTGGCCAGCAGGTTCGACACGTGCACGCTCACCGTCTTCTCGCTGATGTATAGCTGGTTCGCGACCTGGCGGTTGGATCGTCCGTCGACGAGCAACGCCAGGACCTCCCGCTCGCGCGGGGTCAGTTCGTTGGTGTCGGCCGCTGGATCGGTCCGCACCACGCTCGTGCCGATGCGGCGCAGCTCGGTGAGCAACGGGACGGCGGCCAGCCGTTCCGCTATGCCCCGCGCCGCGGCGATCGAGCGCTGCGCCTCGTCGGCTCGGCCGGCGGCCTTCAGCACCTCGCCCAGTCGAGCCTGTGCGCGCGCCAGCTCGTAGACGTGGCCGTAGCGGAACGCCTCGACGACGCCCTCCCAGGCGGCCACGTGTGCGTCGACGCCCGGTGGCACGACATCGGCCAGCCAGCGAACTCGGGCGAGTTCGGCATCAACGCGGCGCAGCCAGGCGACGGCCTCGACTCCGAGCCGGCGGCCGGATTTGCCGTAGGTGCCCGCCGGCTGAGCGGCATCGGCGAGCCGCTCGGCCCGGCTCACCAAGTCCGCATGCCTATCCGAGGGCAGCCGGCCGATCGCTACTGCAAGCGCCGCGATGCCGATCGCGGAGAGCCGGATCCGGCCCGGGAACCACTCGGCCTGCCACAGCGACGTCAACAACTCGACGGCGTCGTCCAACATCCGCAGTGCCGCGTCGTAGTCACCGGAGTGCACCAGCAACTCCGCGGCGCTGCCCGCGGTAAGGATCGCCACCATCCCATCGGCGTCCCACGCCGTGCGCAGCGTCGGCACCAGCCGCAGCGCCTCGGTCTCGCCGCGGCCGGCGTGTACCGCCAGGCTCACCGCCGTCAACAGGGTCTCAGCGAAACCCGGTGGGCTCTGCCCCGCGACGTCGGACGTGCGCAGACTGCCGTCCCAATCACCTTGTTCGTAGAGAACCAGCGCAAGCAGCGCGCGGGCCTCGATGCCGTAGGAGGCCCAGGGCCGACCGAGGTCGCGAGCCCGCCGCGCACCTTCATCGAACGCCGCCCGAGCGTTGTCGAGGTCACCGATCTCGTAGTAGAGATTGCCGAGATTGAATCGACTGCGCAGCTCTGCCGTGTATTCGCGGGTTGCTTCGGCTTGCTCCGCCACGGCAC
>JAFAWL010000444.1 GCA_019241805.1 Actinomycetota bacterium | reverse complement strand
AGGACGTTCGTGAAGTTAGCGGCTACACCGAGCAGCGCCGCGGCAATCACTACCCACGCCGCGGGGTGAGCATGATCGGGGCGGGTGAGCGTGGCGATCCAGGGCAGCGCCCCGAAGGCCACCGCGTAGGGCAACCACGAGAACAGCGTTCGCTTGAGCCAGGCGTTGTAGATCCAGCCACAACCCACGGCGCCCAGGTGTACGAGTCCGGCGCGCCAGCCCAGCGCAAGTGAGAATCCGATCGCTATCACCAGGGCCGCACCGATCGCGAGCTCGACCGTCCTCGTCGAGATCTCGCCCATCGCGATCGGCTTGTCACTGCGCAGCACCTGTCGATCGCGCACTACATCGATGCGGTCGTTCGTCCAGCCGATGGTGAGCTGTCCGGCGATCACCGCGACGGCGACGAGAACGCAGCGAACGGCGCTGTTGCCCGCACTCGCGGCCAGCGCCGTCGTGAACGCGGTAACAGCGACCGTCGGCAGCGGGTGCGCCGCCCGCATGAGGGCCGACACCGACGCCATCCGCCCGACCACACGGCCACGGTACGGGTTGTGGGCTTCGTCGCGATCGACGTGCGATCCGATCCGAGCGATTAGTTGCCCCGCGTTCGGGGAACCAGTGCCCCTGGGCACCTAATCGGCAGACAGAATCGAGCCGTCATGACCGCAATAGCGCGAACGGAGAGCCGACCTGTCCGCAGTCTCGTACCTGCTCGGATGGACAGACTGCCGTGGACGCACTTCCACTGGCTGGTGGTCATCGGCCTGGGTGTGTCGTGGATCCTCGACGGCCTCGAGATCCAGATCGTCTCACTGATCAGTGGTCCCATCACCGATCCGCAGACGCTGCACCTGACCACCGGCGAGGCCGGCTTCCTCAGCTCGATGTACTTGATCGGTGAGGTCGTGGGTGCGCTGTTCTTCGGGCGGCTCACCGACAAGCTCGGCCGCAAGCGGCTGTTCATCCTGACCTTGGCTATCTATCTGTTCGGCAGCGGACTCGGTGGCTTCGCCTGGAACTACGGGTCATTGCTGGTCTTTCGCTTCATAGCCGGGCTGGGCATCGGCGGGGAATACACCGCGATCAATTCGGCGATCGACGAATTGATCCCGTCCAAGTATCGGGGTCGCGTCGACATCGCGGTGAACGGCACCTACTGGGGCGGCGCCGCCATCGGCTCCGCGATCGGCCTTTACCTGTTCTCCAGTCATGTGCCGATCGATTGGGGCTGGCGGATCGGTTTCTTCATCGGTCCGGTCATCGGCTTGGCCATCATCTTCGTGCGCCGGACCATTCCGGAGAGCCCGCGTTGGCTCATGACGCACGGACGAAACGAGGAAGCCGAAGCGACCGTCGACGCCATTGAGGATCGCGTGCGCGCCGAAGGTATCGATCTCAAGCCGGTGAGCGAGGACAAGGCACTGGAAGTCACCGAGTCGCCGCGCCTCGGCCTGCTCGAGCTCACCAAAGTGTTCTTCGGTCAGTATCCGCGCCGCTCGATCCTCGGCTTCACCATGATGGTGACCCAGGCATTCCTGTACAACGCGATCTTTTTCAGTTACGCGCTGGTGTTGAAGGTCTTCTACCACATACCGGCCGGCCACGTCCCGTACTACTTCTTCCCCTTCGCCGTCGGCAACCTGCTCGGACCGCTGACGATCGGCCGTCTCTTCGACACCATCGGTCGCCGCAGGATGATTTTCGCGACCTACGGGATCTCGGGCATCCTCCTGTACGTTTCGGCGTTCCTCTTCCACCAGGGAACGCTGAACGCGACGACTCAAACGATCTTCTGGTGCGTGATCTTCTTCTTCGCATCGGCCGGAGCGTCGTCGGCGTACCTGACGGTCAGTGAGATCTTCCCGCTGGAACTGCGTGGTCAGGCGATCTCGTACTTCTTCGCGCTGTCGCAAGGCGCCGGCGGCGTGGTGGCACCGTGGCTGTTCGGCCACCTCATCGGTGGCGCCAACAACACGCACGTGCACACCGGCCCGCTTTCGATCGGCTACCTCATCGGCGCTTCGATCATGTTGATCGGCGCGTTCGTCGCCCTCTTCTTCGGTGTCGACGCCGAACAACAATCCTTGGAAGACATCGCTAATCCGCTCTCGGCGGTGAAGCGCCCGGACGGCGGAGTCTCACCGCAACCGGCGGGAGCCAGCTCATGACCGTCGTTGTCGGAGTGAGTCCGACCAGTGGCTCGCCCAACGCCATTCGCTGGGCCGCCGACGAGGCGAAGCTTCGTGATGACCGGCTGATCGCGGTGATGGCCTGGAAGCCGCCGCGACCACCGGCGGCTCCGGGTGGCCGACCCCAACCGGTGCTGGCGGCCACGGCCGGAATGGACCCGCAGCGGGAGGCGATGGAATCGCTGACCACCTACGTCGACGACGCGTTGGGCCCGGCGCATGCGGTCGAATGTGTCGTCGTCAAGGGGAACGCGGCCAATGCCCTGCTCAGCGTCGCCGCGGAAGCCCAACTGCTGGTGCTGGGTGAGCCGGGGCGAGGTCGGATGACATCCATCCAGGCCGGTCTCGTGGCGCCCCGTCTGGTGTTACGCGCGCCGTGCCCCGTGGTCGTCCTGCCCGCCACCGTCGCCGCGCCGCGGCCTCACTGATCGACGGCCGTCAGGTCGCCGAGCCATCGTCGGGCCGCCGCGCGCACGTCGGCGGGCAGTTGATCGGCCTCGAGCAGCCGAGGGGCCAGGCTGTGCTCACCGGTCAGGGCGCGGAAGGTCTGCGCGATCGTGACGCCGTGGTCGGGACGGTCGCGCACGTCAATGGCGTCACCGGCGGTGATGCGTCCCGGTCCGAGCACTCGTAAGTAGGCCCCGCACCGGCCCACAACGGTGAATCGCTTCGTCCAGCGCGGCAGATCCCAGAAGCCGGCGAAGGTCGAACAAGGGATGCGCGGGACCGATACCTCCAGTACTGCCGATCCGACGTGCCAGCGTTCGCCGATGACCGCTCCGGATACGTCCACGCCGTCGGTGGTGAGGTTCTCGCCGAAGGCGCCCGGCCCGATCGGGCGGCGGAGTTCGGCGCCGAGCTCGGCCCGCCACCAGCGCGCGTCTTCCGTGGCATAGGCGTAGACGGCCTGGTCGGGGCCGCCGTGGTTGGCGGTGTCGCAGATGGTGTCGCCTTCGACACCGAGGCGGTCGAACCACGCTCCCTGGGGAGCAGGACGCTTGTCGATCCCGGTCTTGGCCGGTTTGAGGTCCCGCGGCCCGGCGTAGGTCAAGGACGGGTTGTCGATCACATGCGCGACGTTGACGGCGAGCACGCGTACGGTCACAGCGGCCAGCGTAGGCCGTCTCGTGCGCAGGGCCCGACTTTCTCAAGGCCGCGGCACCGCCATCCGTACATACCTCTGACGTTCCCGTGGCTCAGCTCGAACCTCGTTCGCCGATGCTTGAGTCCGTCCAATCACCAGACAGCACGGTTTCGGTCCGAGAAGAGAGAACACGCATGTACAAGAAGATCGCCCTTGCCGGCGGCACCGCCGCTGTGATCATTGGCTTGGGGACGGCCGCGTTGGCCGAGAGTGGTGCGGTCGGCGCGACACCCAGCCCGACTACTTCATCGTCGAGCTCCGCCAGCGGTTCGGCCAGCGGCGCGAACGGCACGGCCGGGGCCGGCGTGTTCGGCAAGCTGCGTCGCGTAGCGCACGGCTCGATCGTGGCCAAGGACAAGAACGGCACGTTCGTGACGCACGACGTGGC
>JAFAWL010000356.1 GCA_019241805.1 Actinomycetota bacterium | reverse complement strand
TGGGCCTGATCTATACATGACGGCGAATCAGATCTCGTGTCGCCCGATTGGGCGCCCCGCCCAGCAACCGGCAGACTTGTCCTCGTGGTACTCACCTGGGTGGTACTCGCGGGGTGGTGCGCCGCCACCACCCTGTGTCTCACACGTCCCGGGCCAATCCTGGCCATTGTGCTGGCTGTCGTGTCTGGCATCTGGATGCCGGTCAACAATGGGCACCTCGAAGGCCCGGTGTTGATCACTTTCGACCAGTTGCGAGGCATGACCCTGGCCGACCTGATAAGCGTCGCGGGCTTCGTCGTCGCGTATCTCGCGCTGTGGCGGTGGTGGCGGGCTCAGCCGAGGAAACGACCCGCTCAGTTGACCCGAGGCTTCGCTGCGGTCAGCGCTGTACTGGGCTTTGCGCTGGTTTTCACCTGGCTCGCTCAGCCAGCCTGAGCGCGCGGCCCGAGTCTCGGCTCAGAGGCGCCGCAGCCCGGCCAACGCGGATGCCCGGAGGAGCACGTCGTCCAACATCGACTCGGTCAGCCGCCCGGTGAAGGTGTTCTGCTGACTGACGTGATAGCAGCCGATGACGGTGCGGCCCTCGACTTCTACTTCGACGCCGTGTCCGAAGGCCGGGATCCGATCGGGCAGCGACACGCCCAGCGCGCGCAGCGCCGGCCACAGACCGGACCAGCCGAAGCCGCCGAGCACGACGATGGCACCGACACCGGGCCAGACCAGCTCGATCTCGCGCACCAGCCATGGCCGACACGTGTCGCGCTCCTGGGTCGTGGGCTTGTTCGCCGGCGGTGCGCAGCGCACGGCGGCGACGATGCGCGTGTGCGGCAGTTCTAGCCCGTCGTTCGCTGCGACGGAGGTGGGCTGGTTGGCCAGGCGGCAGCGATAGAGCGAGGCGTAGAGCCAATCGCCGGAGCGATCACCGGTGAAGTTCCGTCCGGTGCGATTGGCGCCATGCGCCCCTGGCGCCAGTCCGACGACAAGCAGCCGCGGCCGGGCCGCACCGAACCCGGGCACCGGGCGAGCCCAGTAAGTCTCCTCGGCGTAGGCCCGCCGCTTGATCACCCCGACTTCCTCGCGCCAGGCAACCAACCGTGGACACGCCCGGCAGACCGACACCCGCGCGTCGAGTTCGGTGACGGTCGCAGCGGTCGGCGCCAACCGGGCCACGTCGAGGGGTCCACGAGCGACCGGCGTCGAGGCGTCGGCCGGGTCGACGAACATCCTAAGAGCTTCGCACGCGGTATAAGAGATCCATGGCGAACCCGGCGGGCACGGCGGCATTCAAGCTCATCAGCCTCGCGGTCCGAATTCCGGTCGGCATCGCGACCCGTAAGGCGGTCGAGAAGGTCTGGCTCGGCATCCGACCCGGTGACCCGTCGCACGACCCGCGCGATCCGGACGCGAGTTGGGGTGACGCGATCGGCTGGGCCCTCGTCTCCGCGCTCGGCGTCGCCGTCGCCGAGTTGGTGACGACGAAGGGCGCAAGCGAGGTCTGGCGCACCGTCGTGGGCACCGAACCGCCGAGCAAGCGCGAACCACGAGCCGCCTGACGCAGCGCCAGACACCATTCACCGGGGTACCGCGCGACCCGGCTCGTGTCGTGCGGTGGGCGTGACATCGTCCGCGCGGGCCCGCAGCGCGAGCGATCAGCGGACGATCAGCGGACGATCAGCGGACGGCGCTGGCGGTGATGCCGTCGAGGATGTCGTGTTCGCTGGCCACTACCTGCTCGACGCCGCAGCGGCGCACGAGTGCGCGCAACACCAGTGCGCCACCGGCGATCACGTCGGCCCGACCGGGGTGCATCACGGGCAGCGCCGCCCGCTCGGCGCGGTTGGCGCGCAACAGCCGCTCGGTGATGTCCTCGACGTCTGCGGCGGTGATCCGCGAGCCGTGGATCGCGTCCGCCTCGTACTGCGGCAACCCTAGGGCAAGGGCGGCGATCGTCGTGACCGTGCCGGCGACTCCGACCAGCGTCGCCGGTCCGAACAACGGGACGTCGAGCGCGGCTCGATCGAGTGCGTCGGCGATATTGGCTTCCGCGGCTGTTACCTGGGCCGGGGTCGGCGGATCGTTGCGAAGGTGGCGCTCGGTCAGGCGCACGCAACCCACGTCCATGCTGTGCGAACGCAATGAAGTCCCCGCTCGATCACCCAGCACGAGCTCGGTCGATCCGCCGCCGATGTCGGCTACCAGCATCGGCTCAGCGACCCCGGGCAGGTCGGCGGCCGCGCCGGCGAACGACAGCGCCGCCTCCTCGTCACCGGTGATCACTTCGGGGCGCACGCCGAGCACCGACTCGACCATCGTGACGAACTCGTCGCGATTCTCGGCGTCGCGGGTCGCACTGGTCGCGACCATGCGCACGCTCGCGGCGCCGAGCCGATCGATCGTGCGCGCGTAGTCGACGAGCGCGACCCGCGTCCGTTCGAGCGCGTCGGGCGCCAACCGTCGGGTCTGATCGACTCCTTGTCCGAGTCGCACGATGCGCATCTCGCGGGTGACGTCGACCGCGTGGCCGTCGTCCGCAAGGTCGGCCACAAGTAGCCGGATCGAGTTGGTTCCGCAGTCGATGCCGGCGCAGCGGATCATTACGGCGGCTCCACGCAGGGGCCGGCCGGCCACCACGCGTCGAGTCGGTCGAGGGCCTGGTCGCCGAGCGGGTTCACGCCCCTACCCGCGGCCAGTGAATGCGCAACGAGGACGTGCAGGCACTTGACCCGACCGGGCATCCCACCGGCACTGATGCCCGCGATCTGTTCGACGTGGGCGATCTGTTCCCGCCGAGCCAGATAGGACTCGTGCGCCGCCCGATAGCCCGCGGCCAGCTCCTCGTCGACGCCCAGCTGCTCGGTCATCTCACGCATCAACCCGGATGACTCCAGCGTGCCGATCGCCGCGCTTACCCGCGGGCAGGTGAGGTAATAGAGAGTCGGGAACGGCGTGCCGTCGGCCAATCGGGGCGACGTCTCGATCACGTCGGGATTGCCGCAGGGGCAGCGGTGCGCGACCGCGCGGATGGCCCGCGGCTCACGGCCCAGTTGGGCCGCGACCACGCGCCGGTCATCGGCGAAACTCACGAACCGTGATCGGCGGTCTGCAGGCTGCCCCAGAGCCGCTGGTTCCACGTGTCACCGGGCGCGCGAGTCGGTGCGCTGCTGTCCGGCGGCGCCTGCTGGAGCGAGTTGTTCTGCCCGGCCGACACGACGATGTAGGTCGTCTCGCCCGGCATCGCGTACTGCAGCCGCTGCCGGGCCTGTTGCTCGATGTAGGCCGGATCATTTTGCTGTTTGTCCAGCTGACGCAGTTGATCCAGCTGCTGCTGGGTCTTGCGCGCCTGTTCCTGCGCCTGGGCGGCCGACGACCGGGCCGAGAGGTACCGGTGCAACGGAGCCGCGAGTAGCACCACGAGGAAGACCACGACGGCACCGAGCACGAGCGCCCGTCCGGTCAGCGGACGCCGGGGTGCGCGGTCGCGAGGAGCACGGCGGCGAGCCGCCTGCCGAGCATTGCCGCGATCTCGAACCGTCACGAAGCGGTGTCCTTCATCCGGCGCAGCCCGTCACGTGCCGACCGGCTCGAACCGGGGGAAGGCACCGGCTCCGGCGTAGCGGGCGGCGTCGTCCAGCTCCTCCTCGATGCGCAGCAGCTGGTTGTACTTCGCCACTCGTTCGCTGCGAGCGGGGGCGCCCGTCTTGATCTGACCGCAGTTCGTGGCGACGGCAAGATCGGCGATCGTGGTGTCCTCGGTCTCGCCGGACCGGTGACTCATCATGCAGCGGTAACCGTGCCGGTGGGCCAGGTCGACGGCGTCGAGCGTCTCGGTCAGCGAGCCGATCTGATTCACCTTGACCAGCAGTGCATTTGCGGCTCCGTCGGAAATTCCACGAGCCAGCCGCTGCGGGTTGGTGACGAACAGGTCGTCGCCCACCAGTTGGATCCGTTCGTCGAGCTGCTGGGTCAGGCTGATCCAGCCGGTCCAGTCCTCCTCCGAAAGCGGATCCTCGATCGAGACGATCGGGTAGTCGTCGGCCAACGACGTGTAGAAGGCGATCAGGTCCTCGGCCGAGCGCGAGCCCCCCTCGAACTGATAGCCACCGTCGCGATAGAACTCGGTGGCGGCGACGTCGAGGGCCAGGGCCACGTCACGACCGAGCCGCAGACCAGCGGATTGCACGGCCTCGCCGATCAGATCCAACGCCGCCCGGGTTGATGCGAGGTTGGGCGCGAAGCCGCCCTCGTCACCGAGTCCGGTCGACAAGCCCTTGCCCTTCAGAACCGCCTTCAACGCGTGGTAGACCTCGGCGCCGGTGCGCAGCGCCTCGGCGAAAGTCGGCGCACCGATCGGCGCGATCATGAATTCCTGCACGTCGACGTTCGAGTCGGCGTGCGCGCCCCCGTTGACGATGTTCATCATCGGGACCGGCAGCACGTGCGCGTTCGGGCCGCCGACGTAACGGAACAAGGGCAGATCCGCGGATTCGGCGGCGGCCTTCGCGACCGCGAGCGAGACTCCGAGGATCGCATTGGCGCCCAGACTGCCCTTGTCCGCAGTGCCGTCGAGTGAGATCAGCGCGGCGTCGATCAGCCGCTGCTCGCTGGCCTCGAAGCCGACCAGTTCCGGTCCGATGGTGTCGAGCACCGCGTCGACGGCCTTGGTCACACCCTTGCCGCCGTAGCGCGCGTCGCCGTCGCGAAGCTCGACCGCCTCGAACGCGCCGGTCGAGGCACCACTGGGCACGGCCGCGCGGGCCAGCGTGCCGTCGTCGAGCGCCACCTCGACCTCGACGGTGGGATTGCCCCGCGAATCGAGGATTTCGCGAGCACCAACGGCCTCGATCGTGGCCACAGCGATCCTTTCAGCGACGGCGTAGGACGCCCTAGACCCTATCTCGGCACGAGCCCCGGGCCGGGCAGGCCCGGCCGCCGCTCAGGCGCGGCTCATTCCCCGCGGGCCCCGTCCAGGGCCTCACGCAGCAGGTCGGCGTGGCCGTTGTGGCGCGCGTACTCCTCGATCATGTGCAGCAGGATCCAGCGCAGACTCAGTAGCTCACCGGTGCGATGGGTCAACGTGTCATCGAACGAGGCGGCCGCGATGATGGCGTCGGCATGAGCGATCTCCGCCTGCCAGTCGGCGTAGGCCCGCGACACCATCTCGGGGTCGGCCACCGCGCCGTCCAGATCGAGATCGGGCTCCTCCGCGGTCGCATAGAGGTACGGGACCCGGTCGCCCGGCTGGCCGACGTGTTCACCGGCGAGGTGTCGGAACCAGCTGCGCTCCACCTCGGCCAGATGGCGTAGTAGTCCGAGCAGTGACAAGGTCGAGGGCGGGGACGCACGCCGGGCCAACTGTTCGGCCGAAAGCCCCGCGCACTTCCACGCCAGCGTTGCCCGCTGGAAGTTGAGGAAACCCAACACGGTGTCGCGCTCGCTGGCGGTACCCGCTGGCTGCGGGCGGGTGTCCTCGGGCGCAGTCATGTCGCTACATCCTCCGTCCACGCGCTCTGCTCAGCGTCCAGGATCGACGCGCGATAGGTCTGCGTCGCCCGCCGCAGTTCCGCCTCGGGATCGACGCCCGCGGCCACGGCGTCACGAACGACAGCGAACAGCCGCGACCCGATCTCGCTGTCGGCGGGCGCGGGGACGTCGAGCCCGGCCCGCTCCACCCGCGAGACCAGCTTGCCGGCCAAGGCCAGCGCCGGCTGGGCGAGCGGCACTCCATCGGTGACAGATGTGCGGCCCTTCTCCTGCGACTTCAGCCGTTCCCAGTTCTCGTTGACCTCGTCGGCGGTGGCCGCGGCCGCGGATTCGGTGAATACGTGCGGGTGCCGGCGGACGAGTTTGTCGACCAGGTCGATGGCGACGTCGTCGATGGAGAACGCGTCGCCGGCCGGCAGCTCGCTGGCAAGGCGGGCGTGGAAGAGCACTTGCAGCAGCAGGTCACCCAACTCCTCGCGGAGCAAGGGATAGTCAGCCGTCTCGATCGCTTCCAGCGTTTCGTAGGTCTCTTCGAGCAGATAACGCGCCAGCGACAGATGCGTTTGAGCGGCATCCCACGGGCAGCCGCCCGGTGAGCGCAGCCGATCCATCACCAGCACCGCGCGGCGCAGCGCGTCGGTCGGGTTCGTCATCGAGCCGGCCGAATCAGCTGGATCTGCCGGATCAGCCGCCATTGGCCGCAGCGGACTTGCTCGCCTCGACGCCGGGCAGGTCGATGAAGGACGGAATGGACGGACCGGCAACCAGCTGGAGATTCTTGCTGTCCCAATCGCCGTATCGACCGCTGACGTTCACCTTGACCGACGTGACGATTCCGTTGATCCGGTTCTGGTCGGAGTCGGACGCATTGCTCACGCCGACGAGCAGCTCGAACGCTTCGACGATCACCGAATCGAAGCTGGGCCGCAGACCCAGCTTGGCGGTCACGCTGCGCAGGTCGGCGTCAGCGGCCGCGCCGGTGGACTGGACGCCGAGAGCCTGCTGCAGCGCCGCATCATGGGCCGCGGCCAGATCAGCGGCGGAGGGCGTCCGGCCCAGTCGCCGAAAGACCTCGTCCAGCAGGTCGACGCGGATGATCTGTTCCAATACCAATGCGTGTACCGGTGCGGTCGTCGAGGATCCCGGCTCGATGTAACTTGTGACCTGCGACTCGCTGATTTTCTTCGATCCGACGAACGCGGCGGCCCCGGTCTTGGTCTGGCAAGCGGACAGGCCACCGACGGCGAGAGCGGCACTGATCGCGATCGTGATCAGGCGGCGACGTGACACGAAGTATCTCCCGCGCTCGGTGGATTCGGTGACCGTAGACAGAATGTCACGTCCGCTGCGCCACGATGCAGACCGGGGCGCACCAAGGGGGCCTGCGGCTCAGGTGCGTCCCAGCGCGCGGTAGGTCCAGCCCTCGCCACGCCAGAGATCACGGTCGAGAACGTTTCGCCCATCGACGATCCGCTTCTCGCTGACCACCTCGGACAGCACCGACGGGTGCATCTCCCGGAACTCCGACCACTCGGTCAGGTGCAGGACCACGTCCGCGTCACGCACGGCCTCCACGGCATTCGCGGCATAGGCGAGGGTCGGGTAGTCGATGCGGGCGTTGTCCATCGCCTTCGGGTCGTAGACCCGCACGGCGGCGCCCTGGCGCTGGATGGCCAGGCCTACGTCGAGCGCGGGCGAGTCCCGGATGTCGTCGGTGTTCGGCTTGAACGCGGCCCCGAGGATGCCGACACGGACGCCGGCGAGCGTGCCGTCACACAGCTCCCGCGCCAGGTCGACCATCCGGGCCCGGCGGCGCAGGTTGAT
>JAFAWL010000141.1 GCA_019241805.1 Actinomycetota bacterium | reverse complement strand
CACGCTTGCGCAGAGCACATTGCCCTGAGCGTCGGTGAAGGTGACAGTGCCGCCCGCTTTGGGGCCAGCCTCGCCCGCATCCGTTCCCTTCACCAGCGCGGTGATCGGGTACCGCTTCCCGACGGTCACAGCCTGATAGTCCGGACTCACCAAGTTGACTTGTGACTGGCTCGACGGGCAGTCGTCGAGCGTTGTCGGACGAGAAACAAGCCGGAACTTTACGGCGCTGACGTCGTCAGCGAGGAAGTAGACGTGCGGCCGCAAGATCGGCGAGGTGACGTTTCGAACGAGAAATACCTGACCACCGCTGATGATCACAGGGCTATACGCCAAATCAGGCTTGACTTGAGAGGCCTGCAGGTCGGTCGTGAAGCCGTCGCCGGCCGACCACGTCAGCGTCATATCCGACGAGGTTCCCAAGGCGGAGTCGTGGACGTACTCCATCGAGCCGGTCACGTAAGCGCTCACGATGTCGGAGAGCCCACCCCCGACTCGCCCTTCGACGCGGATGCCGCCCCCGCCCGACTTGGTCGTGCTCGAGCCGTATGTAAGCGATTTCGAGGGATAGGAGTTGCCATACATGCACGAACTGATCTGCGAGTCCGGTGTTCCGTCAAGCAGGGTGCCGACCGACTGGAAGTCGGTCCACTGGGTAGTCGGTATGCCCGTGTCGAGCGTGCAACTCGACGCCGGGCAGCCGCCCGTGAGTAGTTGGCTGCCTTGTGGCGTGGACGCCTCCAGGACGATTGGCTTGCTCGCGCCTGGTGAAACACCTGGTGCGACCGTGGTGATGTCCCATGACGGCGACCAGTTCTTGTCCGGCTCCCAGCCGTCTCCTCCGTCGAATTTGCCCTGGTACACCGGGGCGACTGAGACCTGCGGCACGTGTCCCAGGTAGTCGACCTTGATCACGTGGAGACCACCGTCGACGGGCGTTTGATAGTTGCAGGTCGCTACTGCCTGCCGACTCGACGACGGCGTCAGCGTGATGGCATTGCAAGCGCTGATTAATTTGCCGTTGTCGTAGAAGGCAACGAGGCCTTCGACGCTGTCCGCAGTCGCGCTGTTCTTGTTCTGGCTGACCACGTACGGGTCGCTGGGGTCCGGCGACACGACTACCTGGAACGCCGACGGGGTCGCGCTGAGCGGTGGCACGGCGGACACCACGGTTTTTGTGGCGCGCCCGGGACAGTCACCACCGGCGATATAGCTCTCATCGGGCTCGGCCGTCTTGCCGTCGTGCGGAAGGTCGGCGCTGAGGTTGTCGAACTCCCAGATGTCATGGCCCAGGGTCACCACGGCCGTGCCCGATGTATGGGTGTTCGTGTACGCCTCCATCATGGTGCTGGTAGCGCCCGGCCACACATCGGATGTCGTCTCATTGGAAAAGCTGTAGCCGTTCGCAATGCTTCCGCGCCCGATTGAGACCAGCGACGCCTCGACCGGGCCGACGCTGACGGTGGCGCCGACCGTGCCTTGCCAGTTGTCGGTCTCGGTGTGCTCGGTCGTCGCACTCTGCGATTGCGAGACGGTACCGGCCCATGAGTCGGCTACCGGGGCGCAGTTGATGATGGTAGATAGGACCGGCTTACGAACCTGTTGATCGACCGCCGGAGTCGTGGTCACAACGCAGTCGTCGTGGTGGTCGGCGCTACATACTGCGGCGATCAGCGCGCTGACATCGGTCGTGGACGCGTCGAGCTTGTGCCGCACTATTCCTGTCGCGGGATCAGTCCCTGGGTGGAGGCGCCCCGACTCGACGCTCAGATGAGCGACCAGCCCGTGATTGTCTCCGGTCACTGACGCGCTGCACCGGTAGTTGATGTACGGACTGTCCATGGATCCGAAGGAACCGTCACTAGCGGCAATTTTGATACCGTTCAGGTCGATGGCGCACGTGGCAACGCTGCCGCTGTAATCCGTCCAGAACGTGCTTCGCCCGCGATTCACGACGCCGAAATCGACTGTCCATTTGCTGTCCGGACCACCGATGCGGTAGTACAAATTGACTGCTTGGCTCATGTATTCGGCGTTGCCGTCGACGGCAAAAGTGCTGTACGACGGACCGGCCGCGCTGGGGCTCCAGGTCTCGACTCCGCTCGCCCCGTTGGCACAGTTGTCGGGATCCGCGCAGTCGCCGTTCTGATCCTTGTTGATATTGAAGCTGGTCTCGGGCACCACCTGGCCGTTCGTCGGCTGAACCGCTGTGAGCGGCTCACCCGTTGCATCCACCAGTTTGATGGTTGTGTTGGCGATCGCGTCGTCGGCCAGGGCTTTGGATGCCCAAGGCGACGCGAGGCCGGCCAGCAACTGCGAACTCATGAGCAGTGTCGTGATGATGACGAGCATGCGACGCCAGCCGAGGCGTCCCGATCGGTGACGCGCAATGCTCTGCATCAACGCCACTCCCTCCGCACAAAGGGACAGCAATGGTGATGCACGCGCCGAGTTCTTCGGCGATTGCTCACCGGCGCACGCCGCGGCGCGGGGATCTCGGTCGCACCGTGACGATGTCGGCTACCCGGATTCCAGGCGGGCAGCGAAAGCTGAGCGAGACATTAGAAGCGCCCGGCGACAGGGCCAATCGACCTGCACCTACGCGAGATAGGCGATCTGACGCCGCGAGGACCTGGGGTTGGGTCGAGGGACGGCCATCTCGGCGGTCCGCTTGGCGCAGCGGAGGTGGGGCCGCGCACTCCATGCCAGCGCGCGGCCCCACGTGCTCCGGCTCGAGACCAGGGGGTTCTCGTCCGGGGCGGCGTGGTCGAGGTAGCGGGGGAATACCGCGACCGTTCGCCGTCCTTCGTTTGCAACGCAGAGTTTTCCTTTGACCACGCAGCGCCGCAACGGACTTGACTCTCATTTACGCCAGCTCTCGGTCGATGGCATTTCCTCGACATAGGTCGCTGGCCGATGGCCGTCTGGGCAATCACTTCCAGGTCCCCTAGGCGCCACCGACCAACCCGATCGCGGCTGCCGACGGTCGTCGGTCAGCTGAACCTGCGCGCGACCCGGCTGCGGCCGAACTCGGCCTTGTCCGCCGCGATCAGCGGTGAAGGCGCGTCGAAGCCACCGAACGGCGCGTGCCCCGCGCGGAACGTGACATCGACCTTCGCTACTGAATCCTCGCCGAATTCGAGATAACAGGTCCCCCGTTCCGTATCGCCCGACGGAGCTTTGCGTCGGTTACGTACGCGGCCGGCCCGGTCAGGAGGTCGGCCAGCCCACGGAACGCACGCAAAGCAGGCACTGCCGCCGCACGCGAAAGGCCGACGCCGGGCCCGGCCGATCGGCGCGGGAAGAGCATGTGAGCCGGCACCGGTCTCAGCCGGACTTAGCGACTCATGAGGTACCTTGACGTCAAGGGATTTGCTGCGGGACCCGAAGGAGCTGGCGTCAGCAATGGCTGCATCACCAATTGCGAAGGTCATTTACACCTACACCGACGAGGCGCCGCTGCTGGCGACGTACTCCTTCCTGCCGATCATCCGGGCCTACGCCGCGAAGGCCGGCGTCGAGATCGAGACCCGGGACATCTCGTTGGCCGGCCGGATCCTGGCCCAGTTCCCGGATCGGCTCACCGAAGCTCAGCGGGTGCCTGACGCGCTCACCGAACTGGGCGAGCTGAGCCAGACGCCCGAGGCCAACATCATCAAGTTGCCGAACATCTCCGCCTCGGTCTCGCAGCTGAAGGCGGCGATCAAGGAGCTGCAGTCGCAGGGTTACGACCTGCCCGAATACCCCGACGTCCCCACCACCGACGAGGAGCGGGCAACCCGCACCCGGTTCGACGTCGCCAAGGGCAGCGCGGTCAACCCGGTGCTGCGCCAGGGCAACTCCGATCGGCGCGCGCCCGCGTCGGTGAAGCAGTACGCGCGCAGCCATCCCCACCGGATGGGGGCCTGGACGTCGGACTCGAAAACGAACGTCGCTCACATGGACGCCGACGACTTCCGCTCATCCGAGAAGTCGGCCGTGATGTCGGGCGACGACATGCTGAAGATCGAGCTTGTGGCGCGTGACGGAAGCCGCACCGTACTGAAGGAATCGGTGCCGGTGCTGGCCGGCGAGGTCG
>JAFAWL010000309.1 GCA_019241805.1 Actinomycetota bacterium | reverse complement strand
GCGCGAGTGCCACGTCTACTCCGAGATCGTCCCGCCGACGATGCCGGTGGCGGAGATGCTGGCCCGGCAGCCGAAGGCGATCATCCTCTCGGGCGGGCCGTCGTCGGTCTATGCCGACGCGGCGCCGCAGTCCGATCCGGTGCTGTTCGCCGCCGGGGTCCCGGTGTTCGGGATCTGCTACGGCTTCCAGGCGATGACCGTTGCGCTGGGCGGCGAGGTTGCGCACACCGGTGGAAGTGAGTTCGGGCGCACGTCGCTGTCGGTGGCGGCGACGGGAACGTTGCTGCGCGGGTTGCCGGCGTCCCAGCAGGTCTGGATGAGCCACGGTGACGAGGTCACCCGGCCGCCGGCCGGATTCACCGTTCTGGCTTCGAGCGCGGGCGCGCCCGTGGCTGCGTTCGAGGACACGACTCGACGCCTGGCCGGTGTGCAATTCCATCCGGAGGTGCTGCACACCGAGAACGGCCAACAGATCCTGCAGCACTTTCTCGTCGACATCGCGGGCTTGCGTCCGCAGTGGACCGAGGTCAACATCATCGACGACCAGGTGGCCTTGATCCGGTCGACTGTCGGCGGCAAACGGGTGATCTGTGGGCTGTCCGGCGGCGTCGACTCGGCCGTCGCAGCCGCGCTCGTGCAGCGCGCGATCGGCGACCAGTTGACGTGCGTATTCGTCGATCACGGACTGCTGCGAGCGGGTGAGGCCGAACAGGTCGAGCGCGACTTCGTCGCGGCCACCGGCGTGCGCCTGGAGGTCGTGGACGCGACGGCGCGCTTTCTCGATGCGCTCGCGGGAGTCACCGATCCCGAGGAGAAGCGCAAGATCATCGGGCGGGAGTTCATCCGCGTCTTCGAGGACGCGGCCCGGGCGATCGTGGCCGACGCCGGCGCGCACGGTGAGAGCGTGGACTTCCTCGTGCAGGGCACGCTTTATCCCGATGTGGTCGAATCCGGTGGCGGCACGGGTGCGGCCAACATCAAGAGCCACCACAACGTGGGCGGGCTGCCTGATGATCTGCAGTTCTC
This sequence comes from Actinomycetota bacterium, assembly GCA_019241805.1. GTDB lineage: Bacteria > Actinomycetota > Actinomycetes > Mycobacteriales > Jatrophihabitantaceae > JAFAWL01. The sequence goes on along the minus strand of JAFAWL010000309.1, from coordinate 3,116 downwards.
GCTGATCGAGCCGCTGCGCTCGTTGTTCAAGGACGAGGTTCGGCGGGTGGGGGAGCAGCTCGGCTTGCCGGGCGAGATCGTCTGGCGGCAGCCTTTCCCCGGTCCGGGCCTGGGCATCCGCATCGTCGGTGAGGTCACGGCGTCGCGGTTGGAGATTCTGCGCCGCGCGGACGCGATCGCCCGCTCGGAGCTTTCGGCCGCCGGGTTGGATCGCGACATCTGGCAGTGTCCGGTCGTGCTGCTGGCCGACGTACGATCGGTCGGCGTGCAGGGCGACGGACGCACCTACGGTCACCCGATCGTGCTGCGGCCCGTGTCGAGCGAGGACGCCATGACCGCCGACTGGACGCGAGTGCCCTACGACGTCCTGGAACGCATCTCAACCCGAATCACCAATGAAGTACGGGAGATCAACCGAGTAGTGCTAGATCTGACCTCAAAGCCACCCGGCACCATCGAGTGGGAATAGGACACCTGGTGGAGGCCTCGGATTTTGGGGCCTGCGTGACCACACCGTGTACACGGACGTCCATCGAACCGCTTCCTTGCAGGCGAGACCCGGATGGTCGATTGACCTGGATGCGACAGACAGCATCGGCGTCATAGCTGCGAAGAAGGCGAATCGCTCGTTCGCTCGTAGGACGTCGGCCCTCCTTCATGTTGGCGAGCGAGTAGGTGTCGACGACACACACCTGCGGTGGCGCGGTTCTCGGCCAGCTAGAGATTCCCCCGCGTCCAGCACCGTCATTTTCAGAATCGATAGCGCCTCGAACGGCTCTACCTCGCGGAGCATAGTGTCGAGCGCCCTCGTCCCGTACTGACGAACGGGCAGTACGGCGCGAGGTGGGCTCGCGATCTTGCGTGCCTCCGCTGTGGACGTCGGCGTTACACGAAAGATCGACTCGACCGTGGCGTACAAGCCGGGCCGTGCCAGCCCAAGGTCGACCATGCGCAGGGCAGCGGCTCGGCGACTGCCCCGTGTCGACGACGCTCGAGTATTGAACGGTTGCGGCGTTTGAATAGTGAACGGTGGTCGGCAGTCTAGTTCTCGGTTTCGGTTGTGGTTCTGATGCTGGGCAGGCTGTCGATGCCGCGGCCGCGGAGGCGGTAGCTGGCGCCTTTGAGGGTGAGGACGTCGGCGTGGTGGACGATGCGGTCGATCATGGCGGCGGCGACGACTTGGTCGCCGAACACGCCGGCCCAGCCGGAGAACGGCAGGTTGCTGGTCAGTACGAGCGAGGCGTGTTCGTAGCGGGAGCTGACGAGTTGGAAGAACAGGTTCGCGGCGTCTTGTTCGAAGGGTAGGTAGCCGACTTCGTCGACGATGATCAGCCCGTAGCGGCGCAGTTTCGCCAGTTCAGCGGCGAGCCGGCCGGCGTGGTGGGCCTCGGTGAGGCGGGTGATCCAGTCGGTCGCGGTCGCGAACAGCCCCCGATGCCCGTGGCCGGCGGCGGCGACGCCCAGGGCGGTGGCGAGGTGGGTTTTGCCGGTGCCAGGTGGGCCGAGCAGCACGATGTTGCGGGCCTCGGTCAGGAACGCCCCGGAAGACAGCGCGGTGATCTGGTTGCGGACGGCGGGTTGAGCATCGAAGTCGAAGTCCTCGAGGGTCTTCACGGCGGGGAACCCGGCGGCCTTGATCCGCAGCCTCGCACCGGAGGCGTTGCGTGCCGCGACCTCGCGGTCGAGCACGGCGGCCAGGTAGTCCTCGTGCGTCCAGTTCGCGTCGCGGGCCTGGTCGGCCAGCCGGGCGGCGGCTTCGGTGATGCGGGGGGCTTTGAGCACGCCGGCCAGGTAGGTGATGTGTTTGACCGTCTCGCTGGTCTTGGCTGCCGCCATCACCGGGCCTCACCCTCGATCAGGCCGAACGCCCGGTCATAGTCGGCCAAGTCCCGGACCATGCCGTCGTGCTCAGCAGTGCGGGGGTGGGGTTGTCGAAAGCGGTGCCGAAGGGCCGCGGCGGTGGCGAGATGGACGGGATCGGTGACCGTTTGGCTGCGGGCCCAGACCCGGGCATGGTCTGCCACGACCCGACCGTCGAGGCGCACCTTGACTCGCTCGAGGTCGCCGCTGACCTCGACCATCCGCCCGATCACCGTCGGGTCGACGGAGTAGTCGTTGGTATCCAGGCGGACGTAGTAATCCCGCGGCAGCCGGATCCGGTTACGCCAGCCCAGATGAAGCAGCACCGGCGGCAACGCCAGCATCCCGGCCCGATCCGCGTCGATCAGATCGGTCGGTGCCGCTTTGATCGTGCGCACGATCCGGGCGTTGGCCTTGAGCAGCCAATCGGCGAACTGGGCGTTGAAGTCGGCCGGCGAGGCGAAATGACGACCGGGCATGAACGAGGTCTCAAACCAGCCGTTGCGCCGCTCGACCACACCCTTGGATTCCGGATCTTTCGGAGGCAGCAACACCAGCCTGGTCGCCAACGTGCCCATGAACGCCGCGACCCCGTCAGCTCGGCGCTGCCCACGACCGATGCCCGGCTCGTTGTCCCAGATCAGCCGGCGAGGCACCCGACCCAGCTGCCCCAGAAGCTCCCACGAGCCCAGCAGCAGATCCTCGGTCTTCCTGGTCGGGATCATCCGAGCGGTGATGAACCGTGAATGCGCGGCGGTGATCACCAGCACCGGCAACAACCGAGCCGTCCCGTCCTCCAGCGGGATCTTCCGCGGCGGGAACCACAAATCGCACTGCGCGGCATCCCCAGGCTCCCAGACCAGACGATCAGCCGGATCGACCCGGCGATGCTGCGGGCGCAGCCGCTTCACGTTGGCCCGAAACCAGGTGATCGACCCCTCCCAGCCGACCCGCTCAGCGATCACCGTCGCCGGCAGCTCCGCATCATCCGCCAGCAAAGCCCGGACCTTCGCCTCGAACGGTGTGAACGACGTCGCCGCCGGCGCACGCACATACCTCGGCGGCGCCTCCGAAGCCACCGCCTTGACCACAGTCGTGCGCGAGATCCCGAGCCGGGCAGCGATCCGCGCCTTCGGCACACCCTCCGCAGCCAACCGGCGGATCAACGCCCAGTCCTCCAAAGTGATCACTCCCCAATCGTCGAGTGTTCACTTTTCAAGCGTCGCTACTGTCCAGTTTTCAAGCGCCGTCGACAC
>JAFAWL010000281.1 GCA_019241805.1 Actinomycetota bacterium | reverse complement strand
ACCCACTGGTGTCGCTACCGGGTCAGGCCGATCCGACCATCGCCTCCGGCGTCGGCATCGCCAATCTGTACGTGCCGCGCTTCGGCTCCGACTATCACTTCACGATCGTCGAGGGCACGGATTCGGATGCCCTGGACAAGGGGCCCGGTCATTACCGAGGATCCGCGCTGCCCGGACAGGTCGGCAACTTCGCCGTGGCCGGGCACCGAGTCGGCAAGGGCGAGCCGTTCCTCAATCTTGATCAGCTGCGACCCGGTGATCCCATCGTGGTGCAGACCGGCGGGTCGTGGTTCATCTATCGAGTACTCGGCGACACGGCAAGCAGCGATCTTTCGGTCGCCGACGCCCAGGGCGTGGTCGGTCGCGAGATCGTCTCGCCCTCCGACAGCAAGGTGTTGCTTCCGGTTCCCGACAAGGCCGGGGTTGCACCGACGCGCGCGCTGATGACCATGACGACGTGTCATCCGAAGTTCACCGCGAACAATCGGATGATCGTGCACGCTCAGCTGGATCGTGCGCTGCCCAGCAGCGGAGAACGGCCGCCACCCGAACTGCTGGCCGCGATCGGAGGGACGTTGTAGCGATGTATGGCTGGATCTGGCGAAACCTTCCCGGCAACGTCTGGAGCAAATCGGCTCAGAGCGTCCTCCTCGTGCTGCTGGTCGTTTCGGTGCTGTTGTTCGTCGTCTTCCCGTGGGTCGAACCACGCCTGTGGTTCACGAAGGTCACGGTCGGGCGCTGAGTGGCTGATCCGGCCGGGGCAGGCATCACGAACGTTGCATTCAGGCCGGCAGCTGATGTCGACGTAGCTCGATCAGGACGTCGGTCGAATACGTACCGGGCCACCAGGCGGCCGTCAACGCCACCGAACGACCGGATTGTCTGTCGGCGACGACCGCGAGATGAGACCGACCACGATCGAGGACGTCAACCTCGACGTTCTTCCACGGGAGGGTGAACAGGTGAGTGCGCGGCAATCCGTGCGAACGAGTGACTCCGAAGGCGTGCAGACACACATCGCCGACGGCGATGAGCACCCGGGAGGGCACCTCGCACGGCGGCTGCGGGGGCGCGGATGGCCCGCGGGCGACAGAGTGCCCGCCGGCATCGAGACATTCGGCCGCGGCGAACACGTGCCCGGCGTCGTCGGTAAGACTGTGCGAGCGCGGGAAGAAGAGACCGACGCGTTCGACGGTGTCGTCGACCTCGGCGCGCTCGATGAGCAGCTGGGCCGCTTGCCGCAACCTGTCGCGCCTCACGAGGGCTCCTCACCGCAGCTTGCATCGCCGGTAAACGATCACCCTCCAAGATCGAGTGTCGGCGCCCGACCGGCGGTCGCCAATGGACCTACGTCGTCTTCGCAGGTAGACGACGGTCGCCTGCGTCGCGCGGATTCCGGTGACAGGCTTCGACGTGTGACGCCTCCATACGGCGGGCGGTCCTCGGTCGTGCGTTCGCTGCGTAGCGCGCTCGCGGTCCAGGCCGGCCTGGCCGTGCTCATCGGGGTAGTCGAGATCGTCCTGTGCGCGAACAGTTCACTGCGACCGATCTGGTTGCACATGCTGGTCACCGCGACCGGCCTGATCTATGTCGCGGCCGGCACCATCGCGTGGCTACGACGGCCCAGCAACCGCATAGGCTCGATCATCGTCGTCGGCGGATTCTGCTGGCTGATCGTCGGTTTGGAAAGCACGGTCGACGAATCGCTCTCCTGCTTATCGATGATCGCGATCACGACGCCGTTCGCGGTGATGATCCACCTGTTGCACGCCTTCCCGTCGGGTCGGCTGCGCTCGAAGCTTTCGCATCGCACCGTCGTCAGCGCCTACGCCGTCGCACTGGTGCTACAGCTGCCGAACTTCCTGTTCGATCCCAGGATGAGCCCCGACGGCGTGCTGGCCATTTGCGCGAGTCCGGTCCTCGCCGACTTCGGCGAGTGGATCCAGCGCATCGGCGGAATCACCGTCATGGTCATCACGATCGTGGTCATGCGCGCCAGGCTTCGGCAGGCGACACACGAGCAGCGGCGAGTACTGGCCCCGCTCTATCTCTACGGCACGGCCGCCTTGTTGCTGGTGCCGCTCGCGCCGGACATGTTCATGCCTCTGTTCGGTCTGTCGATGGTGCCGGTTACCACCATCCAGATCCTGGTCTTCGCCGGCCTGCCCGTCGTCTTCGCACTCGCCGTGCTGCGCGGCGGGTTCGCGCGCACCAGTGAAATCCAGGAGTTGGGTCTGTGGTTGGGGGCGGCCGAACGCCCTCCGCTCGAGCAAGCGCTGGCCCAAACGCTCGGCGACGAGTCGCTGCGCCTGGTCTATTGGTCCAACGAGCGCAAGCGCTACGTCGATGCCGACGGGCTGCGACTTGATGTTCCGCGGATCGCCGCCCATCGGGCCGCGGTCGAGGTGGAGATGGCCGGTCGCCGGGTCGGCGCGATCGTGTACGACCCGACGCTCAACGACGATCCGGAGCTGGTCCGCGCCGCGGGCCGGGTGGTGGCCATCGCGGTCGATCACGAGCGGCTCACCGCGGAGCTGCGGGCCAGCCGGCGCGCATTGAAGATCTCGCGAGAGCGCATCGTCGAGGCGGCTGACAGCGAGCGGCGCCGCATCGCCCGCGATCTGCACGACGGACTACAAGCCGAATTGGTGGCTCTGGCCCTGAACGCGCAGCAGATCGCCGGGCAGCGCTCGGCGATGCCGGACGTGCGCGAGGCGGCGACCAAGCTGCGCAGCGGCATAGATGCCACGGCGTCGCAGTTGCGCCAACTGGTCTACGCGATCATGCCCGCTGCGCTGATCGAACGCGGACTATCCGCCGCCGTCGAGGACCTGGTCGACCGCATGCCGATTCCGACCCGACTGCAACAGGATCGAATGCCACGCCGGCTTCCCGATCGGGTCGAGCGCGTCGCGTACTTCGTCATCGCCGAGGCACTGGCCAACGCGGTGAAGCACGCTCGGGCGACGAAGCTCTGTGTGCGCTTGACCCTGCGCGAAGACGATCTCATCATCGAGGTCACCGATGACGGAGTCGGCGGCGCGCTCGCCGGTGCCGGCCTCGGGTTGCGGGGGATCGCCGATCGAGTGGATGTGGTCGGCGGCCGGTTGCACGTCAGCAGCCCGGCCGGCGACGGCACGACAGTGAACGTGGAGATTCCGTGCGTGTTGTCATAGGCGAAGACGAGGCCTTGCTGCGTGAGGGCCTATCTCTTGTGTTGGCTCAGGGTGGCTTCGACGTGGTCGCCGCGGCGGCGACGGCCGACCAGCTACTGGACGAGACGAAGGCGCACAAGCCGAATCTGGTGGTGACCGACATCCGGATGCCACCCGACCACACCGATGACGGGCTACGGGCAGCGTTGTTCATCCGACAGACGATGCCCAAGACCGCGATCGTGGTGTTGTCGCAGCACCTACAACGGCGCTACGCCATCGAACTGCTCAGTGGAACCTCCTCCGGCGTGGGGTACCTGCTCAAGCAACGTATCGCCGACGTCGAGCATTTCGTCCAAGATCTACAACGAGTATGCGCCGGCGGTACGGCTCTGGATCCGGACGTCGTCACCCTCATGGTCGCTCGTGCGCGTACCGATCACGACGCGTTGCTCCGCCTGACGCCGCGACAGCAGCAAGTGCTCGCGTTGATGGCCGAGGGGCGCAGCAACAACTCCATCGCGCGACATCTGCTGATCTCCGAGAAGGCCGTCATCCAGCATGTCTCGCATATCTACGACGAGCTCGGACTACCGGTCAGCGAGGACGACCATCGCCGCGTGCTCGCGGTGGTGCGTTACCTGTCGCAATGATCGCGCACCGCCGAATGGATCTAGGTCTAGTCAAAGTTGGGTACGTCGGTCGATGTTAGTCCCGCGTGAGGTTCGGCAGACTGAGAGTCGACGGCAAAACACCTGGGGCCGATTGCGGTAGGCAAGCACGTGTCGCCTGCCAGCAGACGGAGCCACTGGTGACGATGGAGCCCGGCCACCGGCACACGGGCGCCGACTCGATGCCGTCGACAGTTCGCTCGCACGCATGACGATCTGTGATCTGTGCGCCCGTCGACATGGAGGGGTGTCGACGGTAGCTGGAGCCTGCATCGATGCTGCTGGCGCCGCCCGCGCGGCACCGCGAACGTCGCGGCCGGACCCCGACCGGTCCCCCGGGGTCCGGCCGGCATCAATCCGAGCTCGACCCGATGTTGATCGGCCGTCCTTGATCGGCCGTCGTTGGTGGATCGTCGTTGATGCATCGTCGTTTGATGCATCGTCGCTGGCATCCGGTCGTTCAGAAGGGCGGCGTGCAGGTCGCGATGACGCTGGCCGGCTTCGGCGTCAGACTGAGCTTGTAAGAGATCCACGGCAGTGAGTCGATGAACGCCTGCGTCCAGAACTGGAAGTCGTGCCCCGCGCCGGACGCTTCGTGCGCGCACGTATCGATCGCCGCTCGTTGGGCCAGCGGAACCAATTGGCGTTGCGCGGCCAGGGATTCGGAGTCAGCCGTACCCACGTCGTACCAGCCACTGAGTCCGGGGAAGCTCATGGTGCTCATCAGGTGCAGCGGATCGTGTGCGAGGTACTGTTCGGTCGATCCACCGAAGAACACTCGGGCCGCCGCGGCCGGGTCGACGCGTTCGCTCGGAGTCGGGCTGGTCAGGCCCGAGAAGTCGGCATATATCGGGAACAAGTCCGGGTGCCGGAGGGCCAGCATGTTCGCGCACATCCCACCGGCAGACAGCCCGGCGACGGCGAAGGCGGCGGGCGTCGCAGCGGCCTTGGGTTCGTAGTTGGCGCGCACGAAATTGGGCACGTCCTGCGTCAAATATGTTTCGGCTTGACCGAGCGGGCTGTTCACGCATTCGGTGTCGCCGGTAGCCGACCCATTCTCATCCGGCATGACGAGAATCGGTGCCTCACCGTCGTGCTGTGCCGCGAAGGAGTTGGCTGTCTGGTCGGCCAGGGCGCCGCGAGTCCAGTCGGCCGGATCTCCGGGTGAACCGAACAGCATCTCTATCACCGGAAACGTCTTCGTCTTGTCCACGAACCAGGCCGGAGGCAGCCACACGTAGCCCGCTCGCGCCTGAAAACCGGATATCGGGCCCGGAATCGCGATCTGCACCGTCGAGCCTTGCTTGGGCATCACGCCGCTGTTCTGATCGCTCTGCCGCGCTTTGTCGGCCTCGTCGGGCGACACCTGATGCTGCGCGTTCTTACCGAACAACGCATCGATGGTGGGGTAGTAACCGTATTCCTGGTTGACCAGCGTGAAGCCCATGATCGCAGTAAGGGCAACCGCGATCGGAGCGAAGATCCGATGCCACCAGCGGAAGCGCGTCCAGCCGACCACCGCCAGGACAACGGTGAGCAGGATCAAGCCGAACCACAGGTAGTAGGAATTCGGGAATTGGTAGGGGATCAGCGCCAGGCCGTCGACCAAGATCGCTGCCAATCCCACCAAGGCGCCGGCGATGGGTAGACCCCACAGCAGCTGGCGCCGCCAGACGCGCTGGTGATAACGAAGGCTGAGCAGCACTCCGGCCGTGCCGAGGACGATGATGACCACCGGCGTCGGTCCGCTGATCAGCGAAAGCGAGCCTATGGACATGACGCCTCCCCGCCGCGGGTCGCCGCCGTGACGGGACCTGGTATGTGAGGCACCATTCCGTGCGCCGCGGCCGAACTCAAGATCATCGAGTCGGCGCGGCGTCCGGGGCGCTGTCGGTCGGCAACGGCAAGGTGATCGTCGCGACGGTGCCGCTGGGCTGGCGACGGCCCACGTCGATCTGACCGCCCGAGGCGAGGACCCGAGTCTGCACTGAGGCAAGACCGATGTGGCCCGCGGCCAGGCGGCCCGGCAGCGCGTCCACGTCCACCCCCACACCGTCGTCGGCGATGGTGAGGTGGGCCAAACCATCCTCGGCTCGAAGCGTGACGTCGATCCTGGAGGCACGGGCGTGCTTGGTGACGTTGGTCAACAGTTCACGGGCGGCGCCGAAGAGCAATTCGTCGACCGGTGTCGGCGCATTCGGCCACTGGTCGACGTCGGCGTTGAGCGCAGCTCGCGATCGGTCCGACTCCCGCTTGGCCAGGTCCATCAACGCTCGTGGCAGCCCTGCTTGATGCAGCACCGCCGGGTGTAGTTCGGTGACGGTCGAGCGCAACAGGCCGGCCGATTCGCTCAGGGCCCGGTCAACCCGCTCGTAGGCCTCGGCATCGGCCACCACCGCGTCCTCGAGGTCCATTCGTGCGGCCAGGACGTATTGAAGCGCCCCGTCATGAAGCTGTTCGGACAACCGGGTGCGCTCCCGCTCGGCAACGGTCATGACCTCGTCCAGCAGACCGGAGCGGTCGCGGGCCAGCCCCGCGATCAACAGCACGCGTGACCGCTGCGTCCACGACAATCCCACGCATCCGGCGCCCAGACCGGCGAACGCGAACGCGCGGACCAGTATCGACGCCAACGGCTCGGTGTTGGCGTCTTGCGTGAGCAAGCTCGACGCCAGGTACATGGCCAAGGCTGTCAGTGAGACACCGAGACAGATCAACGGACGTAGCTGGGTGGCAACCAGGACCGGGATGAGGAACAGCCCGTCGACGAGCAGATCGGCCGTCCAGCTCTGCACCGCTGACTGGCCGGCGATCAGGGTGAGTGTGCCGAGCGCGAGTGCGTCGAACAGCAAGGCGATCCACATCCAGCGGACGGGGCCGATGCCGCCCTGGCCCGCCCACGCCCCCAGGCCGAGAGTCCACAGCGCGTAGCTCGCGACGACGATCCAGCAGGCCACCTCGTCGTGGGCCGGCGTCACGAACGCAACCGCGAAGATCATGAACACCAGCAGGACGCCGCGCAGAATGAACTGCACGCGCAATCCGCGGTATGCGTGACTGATCAGGATGCCGGACATTTCCCGGTGTTCGGCCAGTTCCGAGATCGTCATGCGCTGCGGCACGTCGGCACCTTAGTCCCTCAGGCGGTCAGATCCGCTGGACCGCGTCCGCACACTGCAGCTGGATCTCACCCGCGATCCCGATGGGCGAATCAGTCGAGCAGACCCTTTCGCATCGCCTCGGCCACGGCGGCCGCCCGGTCGGACACGCCGAGCTTTTCGTAAAGACGTTGGGTGTACGTCTTGACCGTGCTGACACCGACGAACAGCTCCGCAGCCGTTTGCGGTATCGACAGGCCTCGGGCGAAAGCATTGAGCACCTGCCGCTCGCGCTCGCTGAGAATCGGAACGTCGGAGCTTGCGCGCAGCCGGATCTGTTCGGCCAGGGCGCCGGCCAGTTCCGGCGGCACGACGGTGTGCCCCTTGGCCACGCGGAGCACGGCATCGACGATCTCGCCGCGGCGGGCATCCTTGGACAGGTAACCCGAGGCGCCTTGCTGGATTGCGCTGAAGACGATCGCGCTGTCGGTGACGGCCGAGAGCAGCAGGACCTTGGTTTCGAGTTTGTCCCGGGCCACTGCGTTGACGACGGCCAAGCCGTCCAGATCCGGCATCTGGTAGTCGACGAGCGCGACGTCGGGCTTCTCGCGCTCGATCACCTCGAGGCCTTCACGGCCGTCGCCGGCTTCGCCGACGACCCGGAT
>JAFAWL010000109.1 GCA_019241805.1 Actinomycetota bacterium | reverse complement strand
TGCTCTGGTTGGCGCTGCTGCACGGCGCAATCGGTCTGCGCGCTGTGATCGAGGACTACGTCCGACGCGCGGCACCGCGCTTCTGGTTCACCCTGCTGTTGTTCGCTACCACCGGCGTCATGCTGGCACTGGGCTCGGTCACAATTCTGACCTTCGATCCCACGCAGTAGAGCTGACGAGAGTTTCGAACGCCTTGCGTGAGGTGGCGCGCCCGGTTCGGACCCGGACGCGCCCCGCCGATCACGTCGTCGCCGCGACACCGACTCGGTGGCCCTGGGCGTCCTCGAATACGCCGAAACTCGTTCCGGGAACCTGCTGCGCCGACTGGACGATCGTGCCGCCGAGTTCTTCGGCTCGGGCTAGCGTGGCAGCGACGTCCTCGACGCCGACGAAAAAGAGCACCTCGTCGTCCGCGGCTTGGCGCGGGCTGATGGCAACGTAGGGCGCGCCTTGCACCCCGGTGTCGATGAACGTGTAGCCGGGGTAGGCCCCTTCGGCAGCGACGGTCCAGCCGAACAGTTCGCCGAAGAAGGCTCGAGTGGCATCGGGATCAGCCGCGCGGATCTCGGCGTGGATAACCGGATGAGGCATGATGCGTCTCCTGACAGGTCTGCGACGCAGGACGATCCTGCGGCTTTCGCCAAGCACGACGAATGGGCATCGCCGGAATCGACAGCCGTACGCCGGCCCTGACGCTAGGCCGAGCCGCGCCGGCCCGGAATCGACGTGCGTCGCCAACAATCGCGCGACCTGACCACCCCAATTCGGCCGAGTCAGCCGCGATCGGTCCCCGCGGGCCCATCATCGCGGGCCCATCATCGCGGACCCGGGTCGCCCAGACGGCGATGCCGGCTCCGATCGCCGCGCCGGCGCCCAACAATCCGGCGGCGATCGTGGTCGGCGACGGACCGTCCACCCGCTCGGGAACCGGAGCTTCCGTCAGTGCGGGGGATTCGCTCTGCGACGGTTCGGTCTCCGGCGTGGCCGTCGCCGCCCAAGCCGTGCAGAACAGCAGCCAGCGGGCCACCAACTGGATCCACACCAACACGGCGATGACACCGGCGAACGGACCCGCGGTAGGGCTGTGCGACGACTGCGCCACCGTGTACGTACCGGCGAATTTCAGCGCCTCGAAGCCGATCGCCGCCAGCAGCGCCGCCCGAGCCGTGACCGAGCTCGTCACGGTGACGCCGGGCAGGGTGACGATCAGCCAGCTAAAAATGATCAGGTCACCGGCCACGGCCAGCACGATGCCGAGCGCCGTGACCAGTACGCCCATTCCGGTGACGTGGCGCCAGCCGACAACGTCGAGCGCCTGGTCGGTCAGCTGCGTGCCGCCGATGGTCAATCCCATCGAGACGAGCACACCGAGGCCGAGGCCGGCGAGCACGATGAGGTTCGAGATCTGCCAGGCGACGACTCGCCCGGCGCGCTTGGGCAGTCCCCACACCGCGTCGGTGGCCCGCCGCAGGTTGTTGACCCAGCCCAAACCGGTGATCAAGACGCCCGCCAGGCCGATGACTCCGACGCCCGTCCGGTTGTTGATCAGCGTCTGTACCGAATCGCTGATCGTTTGGCCGAAGCCGCCGGGGACGTTGTCGGTGATCTTTTGGAACAGTTGGGCGCGCAGATGTGTCTGCGAGCTCAGGACGAAGCCGGTGATCGCGATCGCCAGCAAGAGCAAGGGGAACAACGCCAAGAAGCTGTAATACGTGATAGCCGCGGCGTACTGCGCCGCGTTGTGATCCTGCATCTGGTCCCAGGCTCGGACCACGTGATCGACCCAGGGACGAGAAGATCGCAACTGGGCCCAACGATCGGCGACGCGACCTTTCACATCGCCCTCCTTCGTCTGACAGTGGCCTGCACCGTAGCGTGGCCGTCCCGCGAAGTGCCGGGGCAGTGCTCAGCCCGAGCGTGGTGCCCGTCCGACCTCGTCGCCACTCTGCACTCGTTGTGTGGGTGCTGACGGGGCCGACAACCCACGAAACGCGTGCAAAGCTGCCAGGCCGGACCGCCGCGACCCGATCTGTTACTCCACCCACTCGATCTAGTCGGCGGCCGATACCGCGGCCGCAGCCGGCGCCGCAACGGCCGCAGCCGGCGCCGCAACGGCCCCAGCCAGCCAGGGCCGGGGCCCAGCAGCAACGCAGCGCACGGGCCTGCTCAGGCCGCTCCCAGCGGGAAGTTCTTGCGAATCGCCCAGGGCTGATCGAGATCCTTCACGAACAAGCTGAAGCCGCTTACTAAGAAGCGGGCGACGAACGCGGACAACGCCTCGTACGCCTCGTCGAGGGCGTCGTCACCAACCTCTTGGGCCACGGTGACGTGCGGGTGGTAGGGAAAGTCCAGCTTCCGTCCGAGCGGTCCGGAGCGAATCGCTTTCTCGAGCACCTCGCACTCGGCGATGCCCCGCGCGACCTGGATGAACACCACCGGCGTGAGCGGCCGGAACGTACCCGTGCCGAACAAGTGCATTGCGAACGGATCGCAGGCTCGAGCGGCCTCCACCAGGTGCTTGTCGATGGCGTCCAGGTCCGCTCGCGGCAAGTCGGTCGGCGGGAGCAACGTCACGTGCGGAGGAATGACGCTCGCCAGTGGATCACCTACCCGGTGCCGCCATCCCGTCAGCACCGTCGAGTGGGGTTCGGGGACGCAGATGAGCACTCCGACGGTGACGAGGTCGGGCACGGTCGCTCAGTGTCCGGCTTGTGGGGCGAGGAAGCCGACGCGGTCGTACACCTCGCGCACCGTCGCATCGGCCACGGCTCGCGCGCGCTCGGCGCCGCCGGCGAGAATTCGGTCCAGCTCGGCCGGATCGTCGAGCAGTTCCCGGGTTCGCTTGGCGAAAGGTTCCGCGAACGCCACCACCGCGTCGGCGACCTGGCTCTTCAACGCCCCGTAGCCGAGTCCGGTGAACTGTTCATCCAGGCCGTCGACGTTACGGTCGGTGACGGCAGCGAGAATGCTCAGCAGATTCGAGACTCCCGGTTTGGTCGCCGGGTCGTAGCGCACCTCGGTCTCGGTGTCGGTGACGGCCCGCCGCACTTTACGGCTGATGGCGGCCGGATCATCGAGGAGATTGATCGTGCCGGCGTCCGGCAACGACTTACTCATCTTCGCCGTCGGATCCTGCAGATCGAGAATCTTGGCCGAAAGCTTGGGTACGTAGGCCGTCGGCAGCCGGAACGTCTCGCCGTAGCGGCCGTTGAAGCGCTGAGCGAGGTCGCGGGTCAGCTCCAGATGCTGCCGCTGGTCCTCTCCGACCGGCACCTGATCGGCCTGATACAGCAGGATGTCGGCCGCCTGCAGGATCGGATACGTGAACAGGCCGACGGAGATGTGTTCGGAACCGCGCGCCGACTTGTCCTTGAACTGCGTCATCCGGCCGGCCTCCCCGAAACCGGTGACGCATTCGAGGATCCAGCTCAGTTGACTGTGCGCAGGCACGTGACTCTGAAGGAACAACGCGCACCCGCTCGGGTCCAGTCCGGCCGCGAGCAACTGCGCGACCGACGAGCGCGTGCGTTCACGCAGCAACTCCGGGTCGGGTGCCTCGAACGTGATCGCGTGCAGGTCCACCACGCAGTAGAAGGCATCGTAGGAGTCCTGGAGGTTCACCCACTGCTTCAACGCGCCCAGGTAGTTGCCGAGATGGAAGGACTCGGACGTCGGCTGGATCCCCGAAAGGACTCGGGGTCGGACGGCGGCATCGGCTGGAGCGGGCACGGTCATCGATTCTGGCACTGTCGACCCCGGCTCGTCGCGCGCCTATCCGGCCGACTCCCGGTGGCCGCTCGCGGGCTCCGTGTCGATCGCGTCCTCGGGTGGGCTCACCAGCACGCGGGAGGCGCGGCGGCCGTCCACCTCGGTGACCCGAAGCCGATATCCGTCGATCTCGACCTCGTCGCCCGGCGCGGGCAACCGTCCGGCCTGCGCCATCATGAACCCGCCGACCGTCTGGTACGGGCCGTCGGGCAAGGTCAGGCCGGACAGCTCCGTCAGCTCGTCCAGGTTCGACTTGCCGTCGATCTCGACCGCGCCACCGGCCAGCCGCCGCGAATCGCGGATCGCCTCGTCGTACTCGTCCCGGATGTCGCCGATGACCTCCTCGATGAGGTCCTCGAGCGTGACGATGCCGTCAGTGCCCCCGTATTCGTCGACCACGATCGCCATGTGATGCCGTTCGCGACGCATCTCGGACAACGCCGACAACACGTTCTTGCTGCCGGGAAGTCGCTTGATCTCGCGGATGACGTCGAGGACCGCCCGGCCTCGGTCGACGCGGCTGTCGGGCAACACGAGGTCTCGGATGTGCACGAAGCCGAGCACGTCGTCGATTCCGCGACCGATCACGGGGTAGCGCGAGTGCGGCGAGTCGCCGGCCAGTCGGGCCGCCCGCGACAGCGTCAGCGACGCCTCCAGGAACGTCACGTCGTGCCGCGGGATCATCACTTCACTGACCGAGCGATTGCCGGCCGCGAACACCTCGTCGATCAGGTGTCGTTCGTCGGTCGTGAGTGACTCGTGGGCGGCGACCAGGCCGCGCAGTTCCTCCTCCGTGATCGCCTCCCGGCCGGCGCTGGGATCACCGCCCAACACCCGGACGACCCCGTCGGTCGACTTCGACAACAGCCAGATGATGGGTCGGAACAGGCTCGCCACTCGGGACAACGGCGGGGCGAAGAACTGCGCGGCCGCGTCCGTGCGTTGCAACGCCAGCCGTTTCGGCACCAGTTCACCGAGGACCAGGGTGACGAACGAGATCAGCAACGTGACGCCGACGATGCCGATCACTCCGGCCAGCCCGCTGCCCATGCCCTGCCGTTCCAGGGCATGCTTGGCCGAGTCCGACAGGGTTACCGCACCGAAGGCGCTGGACAGCAGGGCGGTCGACGTGACACCGATCTGGACGGCCGCGAGGAAGCGGTTGGGGTCCGCGGTCAGCCGGGCGACGATCTGTCCGCGCCGGCTGCCCGACTCGACCATCGCCCGAATCTGCCCCTCACGCAGCGAGACGAGCGAGATCTCGGCCGCGACGAACACGCCCTCGATCAGGATCAGCACGAGGACGATCACGATGTTGAGCGCGGTGGAGCTCACGTTCGGCTCCCGTGGCACGCGCCGACCCGTGGCACGGAAGAACCGTGCGGAACGAACGGCCGGGCGGGCACGAATGCGAGTCTACGGACGCGGCTGCCTGCGTGCGTGCCGCTCGGCGGGTGAACCGCGGGAGGGGGGTCATAGTGTGATCGACATGGCACGTCAGCGCACGGCAATCGACGAGTTGGCCGACTCCTACCTCGGCGCTGCCATCGATCTGGATCCCACCATCGCTACCTACCTGGGCCTGCCCGGCCGAGAACAGGAACTGCCGGACCTGTCCCCCGACGGGCTGGAAGCCGTCTCGCAACTGCGCCGCCGAACTCTCGCCGCGCTGGCCGCCGCGACGCCGGTCGACACCACCGATCGGATCACGGTCGCCGCCCTGCGACAGCAGCTCGAACTCGAGGAGCAGATCCGCCAGACCGGCGCCGAGGAATCCGCCCTGTCCAATATCGCCTCGCCCGTACAAGGACTGCGTGAGACGTTCGACCTCATGCCGACGGCGACCCCGGACGACTGGAACGTGATCGCGACCCGGTTGGGCAACGTACCCGGAGCGATCACGGGCTACGTCGCGTCTCTGCGCCTGGCCGCCGAACGCGGCGACGTGCGGGCATCGCGGCAGGTTCGCGCCTGCATCAAGCAGTGCACCGAGAATGCCGCCGCCGACGGCTTCTTCCGCACCTTCGCCGCCGAAGCTCGGCTGGCCGACGGTGTCGCACTTCCCGAGGCAGTGATCGCCGACGTCAGCCGAGCCGCCGAGGCCGCCGCCTCGGCCTACGACGAGCTGGGAACGTTTCTGCGCGAGCAGTTGCTGCCGCAGGCCGGTGACGTCGACGCCGTGGGCCGCGAGAAGTACGCCCTCTTCTCGCGCTCGTTCCTCGGCAGCACTGTCGAGCTGGACGAGGCCTACGCCTGGGGGCAGGAGGAGCTGGAGCGGATCACCGCCCAGATGCGCGCGACCGCCGAGCGGATCCGTCCCGGCGCGTCGGTGCGCGAGGCGATGGATCACCTCAACACCGACCCCGCCCGGATGCTGCACGGCACCGACGCCTTGCGACAGTGGATGCAGGAAAAGTCCGATGCCGCGGTCGAAGCGTTGGCCGGAACGCACTTCGACATTCCGGACCCGATCCGCACTCTGGAATGCCGGATCGCCCCGACACACTCGGGCGGCATCTACTACACCGGTCCGAGCGACGACTTCTCGCGACCGGGCCGCATGTGGTGGGCCGTGCCCGAGGGGGTCACCGACTTCTCGACCTGGCGCGAATTGACCACTGTGTACCACGAGGGCGTGCCCGGCCATCACCTTCAGGTCGCCCAGACCGCCTACCGCAAGGACACGCTCAACACCTGGCGACGACTCGCGTCGTGGACGTCCGGGCACGGCGAGGGTTGGGCGTTGTACGCCGAATGGCTGATGGCCGATCTCGGATATCTCGACGACCCGGGCGACTTCCTCGGCATGCTCGACGGCCAGTCGATGCGCGCGGCCCGGGTGGTGCTCGACATCGGCGTGCACTGCCGATTCGAGGCG
>JAFAWL010000371.1 GCA_019241805.1 Actinomycetota bacterium | reverse complement strand
TGGCCACGCCCATCCAGTCGTAGGCGGGCCAGGCCACCGTCGCATCGAAGGTGAGCCCGACGATGGATCCGCCGTTGGGCCCGAACAGGGGCAGCGTCGCCACTGCCAGCGACTTGAACGAATACGTCGAGACCTGCACGGCCGTCGCAACGTCGGTCCAGGGCGCATCCAAGAAGCCGCCCCCGAGGCACGACTGGGGGGCGAAGCCGATCGAGTGCAGCACGCCGTCGACACCGTCCATGTGCTTTCGAACGTGGTCGGCGAGGCCGGCCAGCTGTTCGTCGTCGGCGACGTCGAGTTCCACGACCGGCGCCGGCTGCGGCAGCTTGGCTGCGACCCGCTGAACCAGTGACAGGCGCCCGAAGCCGGTGAGCACGACCTGCGCGCCCTGTTCCTGAGCCAGCTTCGCCACCGCGAATGCGATAGAGGCGTCGGTGATCACGCCGGTGATCAGCAGGCGCTTTCCGTCGAGCAATCCCACGATCGAACCTCCTCAGATGCCCATGCCGAGACCGCCGTCGACCGGCAGCACGACCCCGGAGACGTAGGCCGCGGGTTCCGAGGCCAAAAAGACGGCCGCACCGGCGATCTCGTCAACCGTGCCGTATCGCTTCAGCGGTACGTTGCCCAGGATCTCGGCCTTGCGGGCCTCCGACAGTTCGGCCGTCATGTCGGTGTCGACGAACCCGGGCGCGATCACATTGGCGGTGATGTTGCGGCCGCCCAGCTCGCGGGCGATCGCTCGGGCCAGTCCGATCAGCCCCGCTTTACTGGCGGCGTAGTTGGCCTGGCCGGGCGAGCCGGTCAGTGCGACCACGGATGAGATGAAGATTAACCGGCCCCGCCGCATCTTCAGCATGCCGGGAGCCGCGCGCTTGGCCACGCGATACGCACCGGCGAGGTTCGCGTCGACGACCGAGCTGAACGACTGCTCGCTCATGCGCAGCAGCAACGTGTCGTCGGCCATGCCGGCGTTGGATACGAGCACCTCGACCGGGCCGTGTTCGGCCTCGACGGCCGTGAAGGCCGCATCGATCGACTCCGCGTCGGTGACGTCGCAGGCGACGCCGAACAGGTCGGCCGGGGCGGGCGAGCTGCGGTGGGTGACGGCCACCTTGTCGCCGTTGGCGAGGAATGCGCGGGCGATGGCCAGGCCGATACCGCGATTACCACCGGTCACAAGGACGGATCTGCTCACCTGCGGGACGCTAGCCGATGCCGGCACCGGCTAAGTCAGCCGCCCGGCCCACAGCAGAGAGCTCGCGGCCGCGGCCAGCGCCAGCAGCGCTCCGACGGCGAGGAATCGCCAGGCGATGTCGTGCCGGGCGGTCGTGTACCCGATCTGGGAGCCGATGTTGGCGTAGACGCTCTTGAGTTGTTCGGCCGACGTCGCCGTGTGAAAGCTGCCGCCGGTCTCGGTGGCGATCTCGTTCAGCGTCGTGGAGTCGACCGGCACCGCCACCGACCCCTCCCCGTCGATGTCGACACTGCCCTGGGCGGTGCCGAAGGCAATCGTCGACACCGGCGTTTTGGCCGCGACCGCGGCGGCGACCGCACTACTCACCGAGCGGCCTTTGTTGCTGGTGCCGTCACTGAGCAGCACGATGCGCGCGGGAGCGGGTGCGTCACCTTTGGCGGTTGAGGACTTGGAGAACGCGGCGATGGAATCGAGCGAGCTGAAGATCGCATCGCCGATGGCCGTCGAGTCGTCCAGGCTGAGATTGGCGACCGCGAGCTTGAACGCGTCACGATCGATCGTCGGTGGCACGAGCACCGAGGCGCTGCCCGCGAACTTCACCAATCCCAGGTTGATGCGGGGTGGCAACTGGTCGGCGAATTGTTTGGCGGCCGTCTCCGCGGCCGTGATCCGATCCGGGAGCACGTCGGTGGCCTTCATCGATCGGGAGACGTCGATCGCCAGCATGACCGTCGCGCGGTCACGGGCGACCCGGACCTCTGCGGTCGGACGGGCCACTCCGATCGAGAGCACGGCCAGGGCCAGCAGCAAGAGGACAAACGTCAGGTGGCGTCGCCAGCCCGGCCGGCGCGGCACGACGAATCGCTGTAACGGCTCGGCGCTGAACCGGGCTGCGTAGCGTCGTCGCCGAATCTGCTGCAGCAGATAGATAATGCCCAGGCTCGCGACGGGCACCAGGACGAGCAACCAGGCCGGCGAAGCGAGTTGCATCAGCGCGTCCCCGACATCTCCGGCCGGCGGACGGCGCCGGCGGCCCGGCGTTGGGTGACAACGAAGCGGGCGATGTCGTGCAACCAGTCGCGGTCGGTGCGCAGCTGGAGGTGCGCGGCGCCGGCGTGCCGGATGGCAACAGCGATCGCCGCCCGCTGAGCCGCGGCGGCAGCGGCGTATCGCGCCCGCAGATCCGCGTTCGAGGTCTGCACCTCTACCTGTTGTCCGGTCTCGGGGTCGGCCAACGTCATCAGCCCGGCCGCGGGTAGCTCGAGTTCGCGGGGGTCGAGGATCTCGATGGCGAGCAGCTGATGGCGAGCGGCCAGTCCGCGAAGAGGGCGCTCCCAGTCGAGATCTCCCAGGAAGTCCGAGACGACTGCGATCAAGCCGCGCCGCCGGGGCGGTCGCCGCAGCGTATCGATCAACGCGCCTAGATCGCCCCGTCGGGCTGACTCGGCCCGTGGGGTGGCCGCCACCTGTTCAACAAGGTGCCGGGCGTGGGCCCGCCCGCCCAGCGCCGGGATCCGGTAGGTGACTTCTCCGTTGGTGACCATCGCGCCGACCCGATTGCCGACCCGAGAGGTCAGGTGAACCACTGCGGTGATGCCGGCCAGTACCAGTTCTCGCTTCTCGCTGCGGGCGGTGCCGAAGTCCAGACTTGGCGACAGGTCGACGACCAGCCAGGTCTCGAGTTCCCGGTCGGCAACGGTCTGCCGCACGTGTGCCTGCATCGTGCGCGCAGTCACCGGCCAGTCCATCCGGCGAACGTCGTCGCCGGGTACGTACGGTCGCGATTCGCCGGCCTCGCTGCCCGGTCCGGGAATGACCCCGAGATAGTTGCCCTGCAGCAACCCGTCGAGCCGGTTGCGCACCGCCAGTTCGAGTCGCCGCAACAGCGGCTGGCCGGTGTCGAGATCGAGCCGCGGTGGGGCCGGCGGTTCGTCGGAGTTCACCGGCCGGGCTCCCAGGGCCGCTGGTCGTTCGGGACGGGCCCGGGGCGATCCGAGGGCTGTTGTCCGGCCAGTGGTTGTGCGGTCGGAGGTGCCTGCCCGAGCGACTGCTGCTGCGGGTTCGTCGGTTGTCGGGCCGCCGGGTGAGGCGCCGGCGGCTGCTGCGGGTAGCCGCCCGGGTTTGGGCCGGCCGGGAATCCCGGCGGGGACGGCAGCGCGGCGTGCGCCCCGTAGCCCGGTTGCGGGTAGCCCGCCGGTGCGGGCGGATAGCCGGCCGTGGCCCGCTGTCGCGGGGCCACCTGTGGCAGCGGGACGGCCTGCAGGATGCGGCGCACCGCTTCGACGGGCGGCACGCCGTCGGCCACCGCGTCGTAGGAAAGCACCAGCCGGTGCGGAAGGACGTCGACGGCGACGTCCAGCACGTCCTGCGGCAGCACGTAGTCACGACCGCGAAGCAGGGCGAGCGCGCGCGCCGCGGCGATGAGCCCGAGGCTCGCACGGGGACTAGCGCCGTAGGCCACCCAGCCCGCCACGTCGGGCAAGCCGTGGCTCGCCGGTTCCCGCGTGGCCAGTACGAGGCGCACCACGTAATCGACGATCGCGTGGTGTACGAATACCCGGGCGGCCGTCGCCTGGATGCGGGCCAGCTCGGCGGTACTGATGACGGGCTGGGCCACCGGCGGTTCGGTGCCCATGCGGTAGACGATCTCTCGTTCCTCGGCCGCGGACGGATACCCCACGTCGATCTTCATCAGGAAGCGGTCGCGCTGCGCTTCTGGCAGTTGGTAGACCCCCTCGGACTCGATCGGGTTCTGAGTGGCGAGCACGAGGAACGGAGACGGCACGTCGAATCGCTGACCGCCGATGGTGACGTGTCGCTCGGCCATGACTTCCAGTAACGCCGACTGCACCTTGGCCGGAGCTCGGTTGATCTCGTCGGCGAGGACGAAGTTGGCCATGATCGGTCCGAGTTCGGTATCGAACCGCTCGGAACCGGCTCGGTAGATGCGGGTGCCGACGATGTCGGAAGGCACGAGGTCGGGAGTGAACTGCAGTCGGGAGAACGATCCGGACACGGTGTGCGCCAGCGTCTCGACGGCAAGCGTCTTGGCCACACCCGGAACGCCCTCGAGCAGACAGTGACCGCGAGCCAACAGCCCGACGAGCAACCGCTCGACCATGCGCTCCTGGCCCACGATCACGCGCTTGACCTCGAAGAGCACCCTTTCGAGGGCGGCGGCATCGGCGGCGGGCGTGTGCACGGTGGGCGCAGCGCTCACGTGGCTTCTCCTACGGGGTTGGTCAGGGTTGGTCAGGGCTGGTCAGGGTTGGTCGGGCCTAGTCGATCGGCGTACTGGGTCGGGCGAGCACCCCACCGTACGTGACCGGCCTGTACGGTGCCTGAACATGCCGGAACAGCTTGTCCTGTGTTCGGCGCGAGGCTGCCGCGAGCGGGCGATCGTCGCGTTGCGGTGGCGTAATCCCGCACTGCACGGCGCCGCTCGAACCAAACAGTGGGTGGCGTGCCCCGGACACGAGCAGCAGCTGGCTGACTTCCTCGACCGCCGGGGATTCCTGCTGGAACGCGCATCGCTGTCGGATGAGGGTGCGGGTTGAGGCCGACGAGGACCGAACCCGATGCGCAGTCAGCCGCCGATCGCCGACATGGATCGAGCGGGCTGGACGAAGTCGAGCGAGTTGATCTCGTGCCCGGCCTGCTTGCCGCGCACCGCCGTCCGGATGATCGCAGCTAGCTCGTCGTCGCCGGCGCCGGCCCGCAGCGGACCCCGCAGATCGGTTTCCTGCTGCGCGAACAGGCAGGTACGCAGCTGGCCGTCCGCGGTCAGCCGCAACCGGTCGCACTCGCGGCAGAACGGACGCGTGACCGAGGCGATGATGCCCAGCCGCCCGGGACGAGATGCCCAGTCCGCCGCGCCCGGTCCGTCGAGGACCTCGAACTCCTCGGCGGGTGCCTGGCCGTGGGCGCCACCGTGCCCCAGCGGCCGGACCTCGAAATGGGCCTGCACGAGCTCGAGCATCTCCTCGGCGGTCACCATGTCATCCCGCGACCAGGAATGGTCGGCGTCCAGCGGCATGTGCTCGATGAAGCGAAGCTGGTAGCCCTGCTCTAGCGCCCAGGCAAGCAGTTCGGGCACCTCGTCGAGGTTCACGTCTCGGTTCAGCACAGAATTGATTTTGATGGGAGCGAGTCCGGCCGCCTGCGCGGTGGCGAGTCCGTCCAGGACATCGGCCAACCGGTCGCGACGGGTCAACGCGGCGAAGCGCGACCGCACCAAGGTGTCCAAGGAGACGTTGATGCGGTCGAGGCCGGCCGTGACCAGCGCCGGCGCCGTGCGGGCCAGCGCGATTCCATTGGTCGTCAGTGAGATTTCGGGTCGCGGCGAGAGCGCGGACAGTCGACCGATAACCTCGGGCAGGCCGGGGTAGATCGTCGGCTCCCCGCCCGTGAGTCGGACACTGGCGACGCCGGACTCGACGAAGATGCGGCCGAGCCGAACGATCTCATCGTCCCCCAGCAACTCCGGGCGTGGAATCCAGGCCAGGCCCTCGGCCGGCATGCAGTAGGTGCACCGCAGCTGGCAGCGATCGGTGAGCGAGATCCGCAAATCTGACGCGACCCGACCGAACGTGTCGATCAAAGCCGGATAGCGGGTGCTCACCGAGTCCACAGTACTGCCAGCACGGAGCTACCCCTACGTAGCGCTGATCACGTCAGCGGACGGGTGGCCCCGTAATAGCCGGACTCGACCTGGCCGAGCGGTGTGATCCTGATGTGGTCGCCGCTCTGCGGTGCCTGCACCACGTTGCCGTTGCCGATGTAGATGGCGACGTGCCCGATGCCGCTCTGCTGGCCGTTGTCGCTCCAGAACACCAAATCTCCGGGCATCAGACTCGCGACATTGGGATGGACGTGCCCAGCTTGCGAGTACTGAGACGCGGCGTAGTGCGCCATCCCGTGGATGTAGGGCGCCCATGCGTACAGGACCAGTCCGGAGCAGTCGAAGCCGAAGACGTGGGAGTCGTTGCGGGAGTCGTAGTCGCACGAACACCCGTAGGTCGCGCCTCGCTCGTTACCGGCCGCGAACGAGTACGGCACGCCCAGTTCGGCCAACGCCCGGTTGGCGGCGGTCTGACCCGCAGCCGGAGTCCACCCGCCGTTGGCGGTGGGGGCGACGGCAACTCCCCCTCCGTTGTTGCCGCCGCCGCTACCGCTCGTAGCCCGCGCCGCCGCCTCCGCTGCCGCGGCGGCGGCGGCCTGCTCGGCCCGGATCCGGGCCTGCTCGGCCTGGTAGGCGTCGTAGGCGGCCCGCTGGTTGTTCAGGGTGGCCAGCGTTTGCTGGGCCGTCTGCAGCTGCTGCTGGGACGAAGCCAGCGTCGCCGCCGTCGACTGCTCCTGTCGCGCGGCTGCCTGCGAGGCCTCGTCCGCTGCCTGCTTCGCCTGCTGAGCCGCTTGTTCGGCGGCCTGCTGCTTCTGCACGGCTCCGCGCGCTGCGGCGTCGGCGTTGGACTTGGCGACCGTCGCCTTGTTCAGTTCACCGAGTGCGTCGAGCTGATGCTGGGTCGCGTAGCGCACGTAGGCGCTGTGCTGCAGCAACGCGTCCGGGTCGGAAGCGGTCAGAAGCTCACCGGTGGTGCCGCTAGAGGGACCGTTGATGTACGTGGCGCGAATGAACGCGTTGAACTTCGCCTGCGCCTGGTCCACGGCATTCTCGGCAGTCGTGACTTCCTGCTTCGCGCTGGCGGCCGCGTCCTGGGCGTCCTGCAGTTGCTGCAGCGCGAGAGCCACCTTCTGCTCGGCGAGTTGGGCCGCCTGACGGGCCTGGTCGAGCGCCGCCTGCAGCTGGGTG
This sequence comes from Actinomycetota bacterium, assembly GCA_019241805.1. Classification (GTDB taxonomy): domain Bacteria; phylum Actinomycetota; class Actinomycetes; order Mycobacteriales; family Jatrophihabitantaceae; genus JAFAWL01. The sequence goes on along the minus strand of JAFAWL010000371.1, from coordinate 2,413 downwards.
ACTTGCGCCGATAGCTGCCCGACCTGTGTCGCGAGCTGACTCTTCTGGGCCTGAGCGGCACTGATCTGCGAGTCGCTCGGGTTCGGCGGCGGGTCGGCAGTGGCCGACGCCGGGGCGACCAGAACGGCGACGGCCGAGCCGAGAACGGCGACGGCGGCGACGATGCGGGTGAAGGGAGTGACGCGCTCGATGCACGACGCGTATCGGTTCACGGGCACAGCGTGGATCTCCTCGGTCCGGCTCCCCCGCCAGCGATTGGGCGAGCTCAGACTGCCACCTTCGCATCATTGGCGCCAGGTGTCCCTATAGAAACACCCGCAACATCGAATTATTTTGTCGCTACATCCGTGGAAATCGGACGTTTCGCTCTGTGACGTCGCTCCCATGCGGAGACGCCAAGGTCAGTGGCAACCGCGTAAGCAACTCCGGCCAGGACATCCACGACGTAGTGCTCGCCGAGATAGACCAGCGCCAGACCCATCAGCGGCGGGTAGCCGAGAGCGATCCACCGCCACCGGCTCGAGAGGTGTCGAACGACGAACAGGGCGATCAGTGTCGCGAACGCCGTGTGCAGTGATGGCATCGCGGCGACCGCGTTGGCCGCGAGCTGTCCTTCGCTGAGCAAGTTTCCGGCGTGATTGAGATGCAACCAGGTCCACCCGCGGGCCGAGGCCCGGATCGCCGGCGGAATGACGCCGTCGCGCGCCGCGTACCACGGCGGCGCGGCCGGGAAGAGCACATAGGTGATCAGACCGGCCACTGACAACGCGACCACCCGAACGATGAACGAGATCCAGATCGCGCGATTGCGCAGCCACAGGAGGGCGGCCACGATCGGCGTGGCCAGGAAGTGGGTCGTATAGATCAGCGTCGCCAGGGCGTCGTACCAGTGGGGCGAGCCGGGGTCAAGCAGTCGATTCTGGAGCCAGACGGTCGGGACCGTGCCGTCGAACATCGCCTTGTCGGCGTCGGCGATGTCCCGCTCGTGCAGCGGAAGGCCGATGATCCGGGCGATGCCTCGTGACACGTCGTACACCACCAAGACGAAGGTGAACGGCAGCCAGTCGAGCAGCACCCGGCCGAACGCGCGCCAGCCCCGTCCGAGACAGGTGACACCCAGTCCGGCGAGGATGATCAGCAGCAGGCTGCCCCGGTCGGTCGGTACACCGACCAGAATCACGAGCAGGACGAGCAGGATGAGATACGCCCGGGCGGCGCGACGCCGGATCAGACGCCAACGGTCGGCCGCTGCCGTGGCTTGCTCGCCCGTCACGGGCCTCAGCGTAGGAGTCCGTCGAGGGTGGGTGGCTCTGACGGCAGGGGTGGCTCGGGTGGTATCTTGACGTCAAGACAATTTGGCACGGTCGCCCATCAGCCGCACCAGCCGACGGCCGGGATCGAAGGAGCAGGACGTGACCACTGCTAGCAACGACAGTTTCAACGCCAAGGCAACGCTCGAAGTCGGCGATCAGCGTTACGACTATTACCGCATCGACGCTGTCGACGGCGCGCAGCGACTGCCTTTCGGACTGAAGGTGCTTTTGGAGAATCTGCTCCGCACCGAGGACGGCGCCAACGTGACGTCCGACCAGATCCGGGCATTGGCCGGCTGGCAAGCCGACGCCGAGCCGGACACCGAGATTCAGTTCACGCCCGCGCGCGTCGTCATGCAGGACTTCACCGGCGTGCCGGCCATCGTCGACCTCGCCACGATGCGGGAGGCGGTTCGCGACCTCGGCGGCGACGCGTCGCGAGTCAACCCGCTCGCACCCGCCGAACTCGTCATCGACCATTCCGTCATCGCCGACCTGTTCGGCACCCCGGATTCGTTCACCCGCAACGTGGAGCTGGAGTACGAGCGCAACCGCGAGCGCTACCAGTTCCTGCGCTGGGGCCAAACCGCGTTCGGCGACTTCAAGGTCGTTCCGCCCGGGACCGGGATCGTCCACCAGGTGAACATCGAATACCTCGCCCGGGTCGTGTTCACCCGTGACGGTCTGGCCTATCCCGACACCCTGGTCGGAACGGACTCGCACACCACGATGGTCAACGGGCTGGGCGTGCTCGGCTGGGGTGTGGGCGGCATCGAGGCCGAGGCGGCCATGCTCGGCCAGCCGGTCAGCATGCTCATCCCGCGCGTCGTCGGATTCAAGCTGAGCGGTGAACTGCCGGACGGTTCCACCGCGACCGACCTCGTCCTGACGATCACCGAGATGCTGCGCAAGCACGGTGTCGTCGGCAAGTTCGTCGAGTTCTACGGCCCCGGCGTCGCGCAGGTGCCGCTCGAGAACCGGGCGACCATCGGCAACATGTCGCCGGAGTACGGCTCCACGTGTTCGATCTTCCCCATCGACAACGAGACGTTGCGGTACATGCGGTTCACGGGTCGGCCGGACTCGCTCGTCGCGCTGAC
>JAFAWL010000042.1 GCA_019241805.1 Actinomycetota bacterium | reverse complement strand
CCTCCGGCCTGCGCTTCCCGGAAGGGCCAGTCGCGATGCCCGACGGCTCAGTGCTGCTCGTCGAGATCGAGCGGCGGACCTTGCTGCGCTTGCACCCTGACGGCACCAAGCAGGTGGTCGTGCAGCTCGGCGGCGGGCCGAACGGTGCGGCGATCGGCCCCGACGGCAAGTGCTATATCTGCAACAACGGCGGCTTCAAGTGGACCGATGACGAAACCGGGTTGCGGCCGATCCTGCAGGCCGACGACTACAGCGGCGGCCGGATCGAGCGTGTCGACCTCGCCACGGGAGAAGTGGAGACGCTCTACACCAACAGCGACCAGGCGCCCTTGCGTGGGCCGAACGACCTTGTCTTCGACCGTCACGGCGGCTTCTACTTCACCGATCTCGGCAAGGCACGGCATCGCGACCTCGACCGCGGCGCGGTCTGCTACGCGCGCGCCGACGGCAGCATGATCCGCGAGATCGCCTTCCCGATGCTCACGCCGAACGGCATCGGCCTGTCACCCGATGGCGCAACGCTCTACGTCGCCGAGACCGAACCGGGGCGGCTCTGGGCGTTCGACCTCGCCGAGCCGGGCGAGGTCACGCGCCAGCCCTGGCCATCGCCGCATGGCGGGCGGCTCGTGACCGGGAGCGCCAACTTCCAACGGTTCGATTCGCTCGCGGTCGACCGCGTCGGCAACATCTGCGTCGCCACGCTGGTCAACGGCGGGATCTCCATCATCTCGCCCGACGGTGCCTCGGTGCGGCACGTGCCCATGCCGGAACGCTGGGTGACGAATATCTGCTTCGGCGGCGCGGATCTGCGCACGGCATACATCACGCTGTCGTCCACCGGCCGGCTGGTCGCCTGCACGTGGGAAGAAGCGGGCACCCCCCTCGCCTACCTCAACGACTGAACCCGAAGGGACCCGGTGATGGCCAGCATCCGTATAGGAACCGGCTCGGCGTGGTGGGGCGACCGCGTCTCGCCGGCGAAGCTGAATGCCGACCAGGGCGACCTCGATTACCTCTGCTTTGAAACAATGGCCGAAGCGACGATCTCCGCCGCCCAGGTTCGTAAGCGGCGCGACCCGAGCTTCCCCGGCTACGACACCTATCTGGACGATCGCATGCAGGCCGTGCTGCCCGGCTGCCTCAAACGCGGCACGCGCATCGTCAGCAACCAGGGCTGGATCAATCCCGACGGCGCGGCCGAGCGTGTCGTGCACTGGCTGCGCGAGTTCGGCAGCCGCGGCATCAAAGTGGCAGCCGTGTCCGGCAGCCTCATCACCGACCGTGTGCTCGAGCAGACCGACACCATTCTGGAGAACGGCAAGCCGACATCGAGCCTGCGGGACAACATCGTTTCGGCCGAAGCCTATCTCGGCGCCGAGCCGATCGTGGCCGCCCTACGCGATGGCGCACAGATCGTGGTCACCACGCGCGTCGCCGACCCGTCAATATTCCTGGCGCCGATGATGCACGAGTTCGGTTGGGACCCGCTCGACCATGCGCATTTGGGTCCTGGCAGCGCCATCGGCCACGTCCTGGAATGCGGTGCGCAATGTACCGGCGGCTACTTCGCCGATCCCGGCGCCAAGGATGTGCCGGAGCCCTGGAACCTCGCCTTTCCGATCGCGGAGGTGGACGAGCACGGCAACGCGGTCATCTCCAAGGTCGGCGGCACCGGCGGCGCGATTACGACCATGACCGTCAAGGAGCAAATCCTCTACGAGGTGCACGACCCGGCGAACTACATAACGCCCGACGTGATCGTCGACTTCACGACCGCCAAGCTGGAGGAGGTCGGGCCCGATCGTGTGCGGATCACGGACATCTCCGGCAAGCCGCGTACGCCGACGCTGAAAGTCTCGATCGGCTGCGCCGAGGGCTTCATCGGCGAGGACATGTTCTTCTACGCCGGCCCCGGCGCGCTCGGCCGTGCCAAGCTCGCCCGTCGAATCCTGGAGGAGCGGTTCAAGATCATCGGCCTCAAGGCGGAAGACCTCCGCATCGACTTCATCGGCGTGAACGCGATCCACGGCCCAGCCTCGCCGACGGACCGCGAAGAGCCATACGAGGTCGCCGTGCGCGTGGCCGCCCGCACGCTGACCCGCGAGGAGGCCAACAAGATCGGGCGCGAAGTGGACGGCATGGCGGTCTCCGGCGTCGGCATGACCGGCAAGCGCGTGCCGCGCCAGGACCGCACGCGCGAGGTGATCGGCGTGTGGTCGAGCCTGACCCCTCGCGCACAGGTGCCGTGGTCGATCAACATGTACGAGAGCTGAACTATGCAAGGCCAGCTTCGCAACGTCGCCCACGTACGGTCCGGCGACAAAGGCAACACCGCGTGCATCTCCGTGATTGTGTTCACTCCGGAGTTGTACGAACTCGTGCGCGATCAGCTCTCCGGCCCGCAGTTCAAGGCCTTCTACAAGGGTCTGATCACCGGTGATGTCACGCGCTATGAGGCACCGGGCCTGACGGCGTTGCAGTTCGTCGC
>JAFAWL010000009.1 GCA_019241805.1 Actinomycetota bacterium | reverse complement strand
TGCTTAGTCGCCTTCGGCGACCGGGCTGCTTAGTCGCCTTCGGCGACCGGGCTGCTTAGTCGCCTTCGGCGACCGGGCTGCTTAGTCGCCTTCGGCGACCGGGTAGATCTCGTCGGCGACCAGTCCGTGCGCCTCGCGGTGCACCGTGTTGGCCGCTTCCGGGTTGGGGGCGTCGACCAGGCAGAAAATCTTGCCCTGCTGCTCGGCCACCCAGTAGCGCAGGTAATGCACGTCATGATCACCCTGGGCCTGCAGGTCGGCCGCGTGCGCCTTGGCGACGTCGTCGACCGTGACGGAGCCACCCAGATTGTGAACATCCATGTACAACGGCATCTCGCGCTCCTTGGGCGAATGGTGGACGGGCCGGTCGGCCCTGCCCCGTAGTCCACTCGAAGGCGGCGGCGAATACATCGGGAGCCTTCCCTATGTTGGCGCCCCAGCTGCCCCCGCTGTCGGCGTGAGCACACCCGCCTGCAAGGCCCAGGCAACCGCCCGAGCCCGAGTGGGCTCGCCGACTTTCCGCAATACTGCCGAGACGTGATGGCCGACCGTCTTCTCCGACAGGAACAGTCGGCGCGCGATCTCGGCATTCGACAGGCCGAGCCCCAGCAGGCCGAGCACTTCCAGCTCGCGATCGGTGAGGGCGGCCGGATTCTCGCGGTGGCTGGCTCGCGGCCCTCTGGGCAGCGACAGGCCAAGTGACTGCCGCATCCGCAGGATCGCGTGATGGTAGGCCGGCAGGCCGAGCTCCTCGACGATCCCGAGCGCTTCGCGTCCCGCTTCGAGTGAGGGAAGGCGTGCCAAAGCGTGGGCCTGCCACAGCGGAGCGCCGATCTCCGCCCAATCCCGGGCGGCCTCGGCCCAACGGCCCGCGATCATGAGCGAGAAAGGGGCTGGAAGGCGACCGGGCGAGTCGATCGGCAGTAGGGCCTGAGCGCGCCAGTACGCGATTTCCGCGGTTTCCCACATAGCGGTCCGTGCGCCCGGCGCCGACCAGGCGAGGTCGAGAGCCCGGTGCACCGCCGAGGCACCGAGGAGTTCGCCACTGACCCAGGCCGCCTCGGCACGCGCCGCCGCAACCAGCGCCAGCCGCTGCAGCTCGCCTGTCCGCTCGGCCAGCTCCCAGGCCCGTTCCAGCAGGACGCGCGCGTCCTCGCCGCGTCGAATCGCGAGCACCGCCCGCACCGTCCCCGCCACGATCTCGGTGATCGGCGACGGTCGCGGGTGGGACAGCACCTCGGACGCCGCGGCATCCGCCTGCGAATAGCGGCCCTGCTCGGCGAACAGGCGAGCCTGATGGGCGAGCATGTAAAGCCGCCAGGAATCGAGGTCGCGGTCGGCGCAGTAGGCGATGCCTGCTCGCAGATCGTCCTCGCCGGCCCGCAGCCGACGAGCGCTCACCGCCAAGCTGCCCAGATTGGTGTAGGCCCGCGCGGCGTGCTCGTGCTCGTCGTCGGTGAGCGCGAAATCAAGGCTTTGGCGCAACTGCTCCCAGCCCTCGTCGCTGCCGTCACGTTGGACCAGCGCGGAGCCGATGTTGTTCAGGGCATGAATCTGCACCTCGCGGTCGCCGGTGCGCTCGGCGATCGAGAGGGCGCGGGCGCCCCAGTCCTGCGCGGCATCGACGTCGCCGCCCAACATCGAGAGCTGGGCCATATTGCTATAGGCCATGGCCAGTTCGTGTTCGTCTCTCGGTTCGACCTCGAGGCTGTTGACAGCGCGCCGGGCGTAGCGGTCGGCGTCGACGTTGCGGCCGAGAAACCAGGACAGACGCGACACCCACCGCAGGTGCCGGCCGAGCGCGAGGGTGGAACCGGTCAACGACGCCAACTCCATAGCCCGCAGCCGGGCCGCGAGGGCGTCCTCCACGTCGTCGGTCAAGTAGCACTCGTAGGACAGAGCCACTAACATCCGCTCGCGGGCGGACGCGTCAGTGATATTCGCCCGCAGGGCTAACCGGTAGAGGTCGGCCGACTCGCGGTGAGCACCTAGCCGCGCCGCTCGAACGGCGGCGGGAATCGCGTGGCGCAGGACGGCGGAGTGATCGTCGGCCGCGGCAGCGTGCCGCGCCAACCGGCCGTCGTCGTCCTCGCCCCGCGCGGACAGCTCGGCCAGAGCTCGGCGGTTCAACCCGACGAGCTCGCTTGCGCCGATCGTCTGCTCGACCGAGACCCGGGCCAGGTCGTGCCGAAAGATCCAACCGGCCCGCTGTCTGATCAGCAGGCCGTTGTCGACGCATTCGTCCACGGCCCCCGCGTCCTGGGCGGCCACAGCCGCCAGTAGCGTCGTGTCGGCCGGGGCACCCAATACCGCTGCGGCGCCGAGCACAATTTGTGCCGGCTCGGAAAGCCGGCTGACCCGGGCCAGCACCGCATCGCGCACTGTGGCCGGCAGGTCGTCGCCGGCCCCGGCCAGGACCTCGCTCACGTAGAAGGCGTTGCCGCTTGTGCGGGCGTGCAACGTGGCGGCGTCGATCGTCGAGCCGGCGCCTGCGATCAGGTCGGCGACGCCGGCGACCGAGAGCGGTTCCACGAGCAACCGGCTGACGCCCGGCGCTGTGGCGAGATCGCCCATGACGGTGGAAAGCCGATGCCTCGCCGAGACCTCCTCGATCCGGAAGGTCGCGATGACCAACAGCGGCAGGCCGTCAAGTCGACGGCCTAGGTAGCGCAGGACATCGAGGGTCGCTTCGTCGGCCCAGTGCACGTCCTCGAGTACGAGCAAGGTCGCAGTCGCGCCCAACGTGGCGCGTATTGCGGCGAACAGGGCGCGGCCATCGATCGTTCCGCTCGTCTCGACCAGGCCGGACAGTTCAGGCAGTGCTTCGATCAGACCGGCCAGCGCCGTCGGCGGGCTGAGGTTGTCGACCACGCCGCGCCGGACACCGACCGGCTCGGAGACGACGGCCAGCGCCCGTTCGGCCAGCGCGCTGACGACGCTCGTCTTGCCGACGCCGGCCTCACCCCCGAGAAAGATCAGGCGGCCGTGGCCGGCCACCGCCTGGTCGAGCTGGGCGGCCAGCACTGCCAGCTGGTCCTCGCGCTCGACGAGCATGTCGCAATTGAACCGGACGTCATCGACATCGGCCCAGACTTTCGGTCGAACTGAGTTCGCTGCCGTCCGTCAGATGCGCGGACCCTCTCCGCCTCACCCCATGTCCCCAGTGAGCCCTGGACCTGACTCCATTGGCTTCTCGTGATCGACACGTAACACTGACCTCACACCGCGACGACAGGGGGCGGCGACAGAAGACGGAGGACCGAGCACGTGTTGCTCGCGGTGATCTTTGTGATGTTGTTCGGCACGGCCGGACTGGTTTACCTCGGACGACGGCAGCCGCTTGAGGATGAGCGGCACTTTGAGGGTGGGCGATTGACTCCACCGGTCCTGGTCGAGCTGGACGTCTTTCGGCGGTGGGACCCGGCTCTGACCGCACGGTGTTCGAATGCCGAGGACGCCGCCTGATTCAGAGGGGCGCCACGTGAGGTGTTCCCTTCCACCACCTCACGCGGCGCCCGTGCCTCACAGCTGACGCGCGCGCCCCCATGCGTCACACCGAGTTCGGAGCGGCCATCGGATGGCCGACGCCATCCGTCGACAGCCGGCGCGGCGCACGAACCCCCATCCGGCACGGCTCACGCTCGTAGGCAGGACGAACGCTGTGCGCGAAAGTTGTGCAGCAAGACCGAGAGTGCCGTACTGCGCCGGTCGTGGCGATCGACCGGTATCCACCTCGTTACGAGTAGTTAGCTCTACTGCGATGACTTGTCCGACGATGGGCGTTGATCGCCGGTTGGTGCGCTCCGCGTAGGGGTTTCCAACGCCGTGTCGGAGAGTGGATTACCGCCAATTCACGTATCCCTAAGTCGTGTAGAGATGAGGACTCAGGTCCGCTGTGGATCGTGGATTCCTTTGTCAAAATTGAAGAAACTGCGGTCGATCGGGCTTGAGCGGCATTCGCAGGTATCGACTGTCCGGCGCTGGGCCGTCCGGAGCCGCGTTGTCCGGAGCCTCTTTGTCCGGAGCCTCTTTGTCCGGAGCCTGTCCGGAGCCGCGCCGTTGCGCATTCCGAGGTTGCCGCGTCGCGGCTCTCGGACGGCGGGCACGCCCACATGACCCGGAGAAAGCACATGGACGACATCGACGAGCAATCGCTCGGCTCGACCGCCGGCGGCGACGAGGTGGCAACCCCGCTGGCCGATCACCCTCGCCGTCCTCGACTCGCGACCGTGCTGCGCGGCGTGGGCCAGACCCTCGTCACGGCCGGTCTGGTGGTCCTGCTCTTCGTCGCCTACGAGCTTTGGATCACCAACATCTTCACTCACGCCGAGCAGCACAAGATCCACAACAAGCTTGTGCAGAAGTGGGCCTCCG
>JAFAWL010000412.1 GCA_019241805.1 Actinomycetota bacterium | reverse complement strand
GACCTGGCCTGGTACATCGCCAACCACCCCGACTCGGCGCTGGCCAAGCTCACCGCCGGCGGGGCCGAGTTCGCCAACGCCCACACTGCCGTTCCCTCCGACTCTGACCCAGGCGGCACGGCACTGATGACGGGCGGCGACCCGCGCGCCACCGGCGTCTACTACGACGTCGAGTACAGCCACGACGTATTCCCGCCGGGGACGACCTCGTGCACCGGCCGGGCCCCGGGCGGGAACGTCATCTACGACTCGCCCGACGACACGCTCAACAATGTGGCTGACCTGCGGGGCAACGGCAGCGGCAACACGTTCCCGTCCTTCGACGAGGGCGGCTCGATCTTCCCGAACGGCGATGACAAGAACCCGGGCGCGATCATGGGCCTGACCCCGCACCCGCAGTCCGGCCTGAACCCGGGGAGCTACCCGGTCGACCCGAAGACCTGCCAGCCGATCACGCCGTGGGACTACCTGAAGGTCAACACGATCTTCCAGGTGATCCAGAACGCCGGCCTGCGCACCGCCTGGTCTGACAAGCACGCGATCTACACGTCGTTCAACGGCCCTGGATCGGGTGGCAACAGCATCGACGACTTCTTCGGTCCGGAGATCGACTCGCAGGCCGTCGAGCCAAATGGCGTCCCGTACCCGACCGATACCGATTGGGCGCACGATGACGCCGCGACCAAGCAATACGACGCCTACAAGGTGCAGGCGGTCATCAACGAGATCAACGGTTTCGACCACAGCGGCACGACCCAGGTCGGCACACCGGCGATCCTCGGGATGAACTTCCAGACCGTGTCGGTCGCCGAGAAGGTCGATTCTCCCAGCACCCTCACCAAGAACCCGGACGGCACCTACACCGAGGGGCCGACCGAGCTCGCGGGCTACTTCCCGGGCACGACGACGCCGCGCCCGCTGCTGTCGAGCGCGCTGGACTACGTCAACGCGCAGCTGCAGGCGATGGACGACGCGATCCAGGCGAACCCGAGCACGCGAAACTCGACGGCGATCATCATCACCGCGAAGCACGGTCAGTCACCGCAGGACCCGCTGCAGCTCAAGCGGATCAAGGACGGCCCGATCATCGACGCGATCAACGCGGCGTGGACCGCGCAGACCGGGGACAAGAGCAACCTGATCGTCGCCGGCACGGACGACGACCTCTGGCAGAGCTACCTGTCGGTCAAGACACAGGCCGCGGCCGAGTTCGTCAAGAGCTACCTGTGGAACCACTCAGCGACCGCGGTGCTCTACAACAACGACGGCGTGAACCGCGGCACCGCGCAGGTCCCGCACTCCGGTCTGGCGCAGATCTACGCCGGACACGAGGCGGCCCGCTTCTTCGGCGTGCCGTATTCGGACCCGCGCTACCCGGACGTCTTCGGTCGCGTGCAGATCGGGACGGTTTACACCGGCGGCAGCAAGATCGCCGAGCATGGTGGCGACAACCCGGGCGACCGAGACGTGCCGTTGCTCGTCTACGCCCCCGGCACCGTCCGACCCCGTTCGTCGGACCGATGGGTCGAGACGACCCAGGTCGCGCCGACCGTCCTGCGCCTGCTCGGGCTCGATCCCGACGCGCTGAAGGCCGTGCGGATCGAGGGCACGCAGGTCCTGCCCGGGATCAGCGAGGACCGCGGCCGCTGGTAGAGCAGCATTTGATGGGCGAGCGTGTCGAAACGCGACACGCTCGCCCGTCATAGGGTTGAAGCCGCCACCCAAGCGAGCGGCCGACAACCCTTCAAAGGAGGCGTGATGCCCCAGTACATGCTGTTGATCTACAACCCGCTGACCGGCCAGGCGAGCCCGGAGCAGATGGCCGAGATGGGTGCGCGCTGGGACGCGTACACGCGGAGCCTGACCGACGCCGGAGTGCTGGTGGGCGGCGACGCCCTCGAGCGGGCCGACGTGGCCACCACCGTGCGCGAGCGCGACGGTCAGATCCAGTTCACCGACGGCCCGTTCGCCGAGACCAAGGAGCTCCTGGCCGGCTACTACCTGGTCGACTGCCCGGATCTGGACACCGCACTCGACCATGCCTCGCGCATGCCGAACGTCAGCTTCGGCTCGGTCGAGGTTCGCCCGGTGTGGGATCGCACCGGCCCCCAGGCGACCAGCCGCGAGCAGGTCGCGCAGGCCGGGGCATAACGCCGTTCGGCGCCCGGGGGCGGTCGCTGCAAGGCCGCCCCCGACGTGTCGCTCGTGTTGGGCTGGCCTTAGGGACAACTCAAACGACCCCCCGCGTGTCGGGTTCTGGCCCCGGGGCCGTTGGCAACCGGCCCTAGATCGGACAGCGTGTCAAATATGACCGTGACCGTGCCGGAGTGCAGCGAGTCGGTCGCGGCGGTTCTGCCCCTCGGTGCGGCGATCGGGTCGGTAGGCATCAGCCTTCCGGACGCGATCGTCCCGAACGCGCAGATCGCGCCGCGAATCGGCGTCACCGACGAATGGATCGTCCGGCGTACCGGAATCCGGACCCGCCGCGTGGCCGGGCCGGATGAGCGCCTGGCCACCCATGCCGCCCAGGCCGGCGCGGCGGCGTTGAAGCGCGCCGGTCTCACGGCCGGCGAGCTCGATCTCGTGCTCGTGGCGACCACCACGCCAGACGAGGTGATGCCGAACGCCGCCCCGCAGGTCGCCCACGAGCTCGGCGCCACCCGGGCCGGCGCATTCGACATCGGCGCGGCGTGCACTGGTTTCCTGTCGGCGCTCGCCGTCGGCGCGGCCCAGATCGAGTCCGGGCGGGTCCAGACCGCGTTGGTCATCGGCGCCGACCTGATGTCCAGGATCACCGATCCGGAGGACCGCTCCACCGCCGCGGTGTTTGCCGACGGCGCCGGCGCTGTGGTGCTCCAGGCCGCCGCCCAGGAGAGCCGGATCGGTCCGATCGTGCTCGGCGCCGACGGCGCCGGCGCGGATCACATCATCGTCCCGCGCGAGAACGGCACGATTCAGATGCGTGGCCACGAGACCTTCCGCGAGGCGGTCGCGCGACTGTCGCTGTCGACCGTGCAGGCCGTGCGCGCGGCCGGCCTGAGGCTCGAGGAGGTCGACCTGTTCGTCTACCACCAGGCCAACGGGCGGATCCTGAGCGCCGTGGGCGAGCGACTCGGCCTGCCTTCTGACCGCGTGGTCGACTGCATCTCCGAGTACGGCAACACGTCGGCCGCCACCCTCCCGCTGGCGCTTTCGTACGTCGAGACCGAAGGCCGGCTGAAGGACGGCAACCGGGTGCTCCTCGGCGCGTTCGGCGCCGGGTTCACGTGGGGCGCCACCGTCGTGGAATGGGGCACCCCATGAGCGGTCGCGTCGTGATCACCGGCATCGGCGCCGTTACGCCGCTCGGCAACACCGCTCGCGAGCTGCACGAGGGCTGGCTGGCCGGGCGAGTCGGCATCGCGGACGGCGTGGGCGCCTGCACCGACTTTGATCCCACCGAGTTCATGACCACCAAGCAGGTGCGCCGCAGCGATCGGTTCACCCAGCTCGCGATCGCCGCGGGCGCCCAGGCGGTGGCCGACGCCGGGTGGGACGGCGAGGAGCCACCGGCCGACCCGGCCGATGTCGGGTGCGTGATCGGCTCGGGCATCGGCGGTATGGACACCTTCGAGACGCAGTGCGGAG
>JAFAWL010000341.1 GCA_019241805.1 Actinomycetota bacterium | reverse complement strand
ACCGCCCCCGACGCCGACGATGCTCCCGATCAGGCCGATGACTGCGGCTTCGAACACGACCGAACGCCGGATTTGCTTGCGGTCGGCGCCGATCGCGCGCAACAGCGCCAGCTCGCGCAGTCGTTGGGCGACGATCATCGAGAAGGTGTTGTAGATGATGAACGTGCCGACCAGTAACGCGATCGCGCCGAAGCCGAGCAGGAAGTAATTGATGAACGAAAGTGCGTGCTGCAGCGACGACTGGTCGTCCTTGCGGACCTGTTCACCGGTCTTGGCTTCGAGGCCGGCGGGTAGTTGCTTGGCGATTGCGGCGCGGAGCGACTGCTGCGACACACCCTGAACGGCCGCGATATTGATCGCGTCGACGTGGCTGCCGTCGCTGAACGACTTCAGCGCCTCGTCCTGGGTGAACAGCACGCCGACGTATCCGCCGGTGTCGACACTGGTGTGGTAGATGCCCGATAGCGTCACCGTCATCGGTGGGCCGGCCGGGAAGATGATCCGCAGCTGGTCACCGACCTTGAGCTTGCCGTTCTTCGCCGCGCCCTGGTTGATGACGACCTGGTCGGCCGCGCTCGGCGCGGATCCGGCGACGAAGGTGATTGGCGTGGTGATCGCCTGGTCGGGTGGGATGTAGGCCGAGCCCTCGGTCGGCGCGCCGCCGCTCTTGAGCCGCTTGTCGTTCGGCCCGACGACGACGACTTGGCCCGATACCACCGGTTCTACCGCACGAACGCCGTCGACGCCTTGCAATTGACTGACCAGCGACACCGGCACGCCGGCGCTCGTGTCTTTGACGGGCTGAACACGGACGTCCAAGCCCTGATCGCTGGTGGTGATCAGCGTGTCGAAGGTGCGCTTCAGCGTATCGGTGAAGACGAACGATCCGGCGATGAAGGCGGTGCCGAGGACGACGGCGACGACGGTGGGAATCAGGCGAACCTGATGGGCGCCGAGGTTGCGCAGCGAGACGGTCCGCAGGCCGACCGACTTTGGATCGATCGGGTGCGGTTCGGTACTGGGCTCAATGGTGGCTTGGCTCGACATGACCGCTCAGCCCTCGAGGTTTTTCATGCGGTCGAGCACACCCTCAGCGGTGGGTCGCAGCAACTCGTCGACGATCCGGCCGTCGGCCAGGAAGATCACCCGATCGGCGTAGGAGGCCGCCCTCGGATCGTGGGTGACGATCACGACCGTCTGTCCGAGCTGGTCGACGCTGCGGCGCAGTATGCCGAGCACCTCGCCGGAGGACCGCGAATCGAGATTCCCGGTCGGTTCGTCGCCGAAGATGATTTCCGGCCGGCTGGCCAGCGCCCGGGCGCAGGCGACGCGCTGCTGTTGTCCGCCGGATAGTTCGCCGGGCCGGTGGTCGAGCCGGTCGCCGATGCCGAGCGTGGCGATGACCATGTCGAGCCATTCCCGATCGGGGCGCCGCGACGCGATCGAGATCGGCAGCGTGATGTTCTCGATGGCCGTCAACGTCGGGATGAGGTTGAAGGACTGGAAGACGAACCCGACGCGGTCGCGACGCAACGCCGTCATCTTCTTGTCCGAGAGTCCGGCCAGTTCCGTGCCGCCGATCGAGACCGAGCCCGAAGTGACGCTGTCGAGACCGGCCAGGCAGTGCATCAGGGTGGACTTGCCCGAACCCGAGGGGCCCATGATCGCGGTGAACTCTGCGCGCCGGAATTCGCCCGACACTCCGGCCAGAGCGCGGACGCCGGTTTCGCCCGCTCCGTAGATCTTGACGACGTTCACCGCGCGGGCGGCGACGTCGGGGGCGTAGGGGGTGGCGTACTGGACGGAGGACGTCTGGCTCATGCCCTCAAGGGTCTCGAAGCGACCGTTCACGGCGCCATACAGTTTTCCCCCGAATCGACCCTGACATTTGTCCTTCCCGTACCATGAGACACCGGCCGGAGGAGGCATTCCGTTGTCCAGAGAACTACCAGACAAGTTCGCTCCCCTCGGCCTCACGTTCGACGACGTCCTGCTACTACCAGGGCTGTCCGACGTGATCCCAAGCGAGGTCGACACGACGGCTCGGGTGTCGCGCAACATCTCCGTGCGGGTGCCCTTGTTGTCCTCCGCGATGGACACCGTCACCGAGTCGCGGATGGCCGTCGCGATGGCCCGGCAGGGCGGCGTCGGTGTGCTGCACCGCAACCTGTCGGCCGACGACCAGGCCGTGCAGGTAGATCTGGTCAAGCGGTCCGAAGCCGGCATGGTGTCCAACCCGATCACCTGCTCGCCGGAGGCGACGCTGGCCGACGTCGAGGCGATGTGCGCGCGCTATCGCATCTCGGGCACGCCCGTCGTCGACGCCGAGGGCGTGCTCGTCGGCATCGTCACCAACCGCGACATGCGTTTCGAGCTCGATCACTCGCGACTGGTCCGCGACGTCATGACTCCTATGCCGCTGATCACGGCGCCCGTCGGCGTTTCTAACGACGATGCGCTCGGATTGCTGGCGCGCAACAAGATCGAGAAGCTGCCGATCGTCGACGACCGCGGCCGGTTGACCGGTCTGATCACGGTCAAGGACTTCACCAAGTCCGTCGACTTCCCGACCGCGACGAAGGACGCGCACGGTCGCCTCGTCGTCGGTGCCGCCATCGGAGTCGGCGAAGACAGCTACAAGCGCGGCTTGTTGCTGGTCGAGGCCGGCGTCGACTTCGTCGTCGTCGACACCGCCCATGGGCACTCGTCGGCCGTGCTGGAGATGGTGGCGCGGCTCAAGCGTGACACCAAGGTCGACGTGGTGGGCGGCAACGTCGCGACCCGGGCCGGTGCGCAAGCGCTGGTCGATGCGGGCGCCGACGGCGTCAAGGTCGGCGTAGGGCCGGGCTCGATCTGCACCACCCGCGTCGTCGCCGGTGTGGGCGTGCCGCAGGTGACCGCGATCTACGAGGCCGCGCTGGCCTGCCGGCCGGCAGGGGTGCCGGTGATCGGCGACGGCGGCCTCCAGTACTCGGGCGACATTCCCAAGGCGATCGTCGCCGGGGCCGACACGGTGATGCTCGGCTCGCTGCTGGCGGGCTGCGAGGAATCCCCGGGCGAGCTGATGTTCATCAACGGCAAGCAGTTCAAGTCCTATCGGGGCATGGGTTCGCTCGGCGCGATGCAGTCGCGCGGGGAGAAGAAGTCGTACTCCAAGGATCGTTACGGGCTACAGGACGTCGCCGACGACGGTGACCTGGTGCCGCAGGGCGTCGAGGGTCAGGTGCCCTACCGGGGGCCGCTGGCGGCCGTCGCCCGGCAGTTGGTCGGGGGGCTACAGGCCGGAATGGGCTTCGCCGGCGCCCGCACGATCGGTGAGCTGCAGGACAACGGGCAGCTGGTGCGGATCACCGCGGCCGGGCTGAAGGAGTCACACCCGCACGACATCCAGATGACCGTCGAG
>JAFAWL010000130.1 GCA_019241805.1 Actinomycetota bacterium | reverse complement strand
TGTGCGGACGCGTGGCTGTGGCCGGCTGATTCGATCGCGGCGGCCGTCGAGCCGCTCGCCAGCGCGGTGTGGGTGGCCGCCGACGAACCGGCGATCGCCGCCGGATGAGGTATGAACCAGACCGGTGAGTGCGCCCACGGCCGGCCGGGACGGTATCGGGACGGCGCACGTAGCTCCCCCGGACCGATGACGAGAACCGCGATCACGAGCACGATCGCGGCAGGAATGCCCACGAAGGTCAACACGGTCTCGGGAATGGTCACGGACGACACGTTATCGAATCCGGTCAGGACCCTTGCGCCCGGCACTGATCTTTCTCACGCGTCCCATATCGGTGGGCGCCGATCTCGCCAGGGAGCCGCGCTTTCCAGCTGCGCGGCCAGGCTCAACAGCGCCGCCTCACCCGCAGGTCGACCGACCAGCATGATGCCGATGGGCAGGCCCTCACTGCTCTGGAACAGCGGCAATGAGATCGCCGGCTGACCCGTCATGTTGTACATAGCGGTAAACGGCGTGAACCGTTTCTGCCGTTCGAAGTCGGCAGCCGGGTCGCCGTCCGAGTCGAACCAGCCGATCGGCCGGGGCAGCTGAGCGACGGTCGGATACAGGACGGCGTCGAACTGGGCCGTGGCCGCGATCGAGCGGCGAGCGAGCAGCGCCAACGCGCCGACCGCGGCGGCGAACTGCGGCCCAGTCACCTGCGCACCGCGAGCTCGCAGGTAGGTCGTCAACGGCCGAAGCAACGGAGCCCGCTCGTCCTGGACCGGCGCCCCGGTCGAGGACACCGACCAGAGAACTTCGAACGCGGGCACCGCCTCCGGCGGCAGCACGGCCGGAATGTCCACGATCTCGTGACCGAGCGAGGCCAGCAGCGCACTGGCGCTTTCCCAGGCCGCGCGCACCTGCGGGTCGAGCTCGTACTCGATCGGCGACTCGACCGTACGAGCGATACGCAGGCGCCCGGGGTCACGATCACACCACTCGAGGAAGGTCTGACCGGCTGGCAGTGGCGGCAGCGGATCGGGATCTCCCAGCTGGGCAACTGCCGTGATGTCAAGGAACGCGGCCGCGTCGCGCACGGTGCGAGCGAGCGGGCCGAGAACCGAGAGCCGCGTTGCATCGGCGTCCATCGGTCCGCGCGAGATCCGGCCGCGGGCCGGCTTCAACCCGACCACGCCGCACACGCTGGCCGGAATCCGGATCGAGCCACCGCCGTCGCTGCCCTGGGCGATCGGTATCAGGCCGCCGCCCACGGCGGTCGCGGCACCGCCGCTCGATCCACCGGCAAGCCGGGATGGGTCCCACGGGGTACGGGCCGGCGCCGCAACGTCGGTCTCGGTGTAGCAAGGCAAGCCGAACTCGGGCGTCGCGGTCTTGCCCAGGCTGATGGTGCCGGCTTCGCGCAGCAGCTCGACGATGAAATCGTCGAAGGTGGGAACGAAGTCATGAAACACGCGCGAGCCGAAGCCGGTCGGAATGCCCTTGGTCTGTTGCAGATCCTTGATGGCCGTCGGTACGCCGAACAGGGGCGACGCGGTGGCCGGCGCTCGTTCCAGCAGCAACTTTTCGGCTGCTCGGGCTTGGGCCCGCGCCAGCTCCGGCGTGACCGTGACGAATGCGCCGAGCTGTCCGTCGAGGCGATCGATCCGATCCAGACAGTGCTCGACCAGTTCACTCGGGCTCAGCTCGCCCGCTCGAATGGCGGCAGCGGCCTCGAGCGCGCTCAGATCGTGCAGCTGGCTCACGCGCCGAGGGTATGCCCGGCGGGCCGGTCATACGGCTGCGGCGGCGCCGTCCATCCAGTCCATCGTCAGGTAGCGCTGCCATGAAGGGTCGCGCTTGGTCCACCCGAGCACGACCGCCACCGTGGCCGGCGGCTGTGCGGGCGGCGGGCTGAGGTGCCAGCCCAGTTCGGTCAACAGCCGATCGCCCTTGCGGTGATTGCACCGCGCACAGGCGGCGACGACGTTGGTCCAGACGTGCTCGCCCCCGCGAGAGCGAGGGCGAACGTGGTCGATCGTGTCGGCGCGCACGCCGCAATAGACGCAGGTATGTCCGTCACGATCAAGGACGGCCCGACGAGTCAGCGGCACCTCGCGCCGGTAGGGAACGCGCACGTAGTGCGACAAGCGGACCACGGCGGGCACCGGAATTGACGTCCGTGCCGAGTGCATCATGCCTTCGCCAGCCTCGACGAGCACCGCCTTCTCGGCCAGCACCAAGACGACCGCGCGGCGCAACGGCACGACGCACAGCGGCTCGTACGTCGCGTTCAACACCAACGCGCCGGCCATGGTCGGCGAGCACCTCCCCCTGCGGGCGATTCACCTCCGGTGCCACCAGTGAACCGGACGAACGGCCCGAGCGCACGCCCTGCGGACGTATCACAGGGTCGGGCGCGTCGCTGCCCGGCCAAATCGCACCAAATCGTCAGCCGGCCTGCAGATCCTGCACGGCAGCGAGGACGGCCCGGTGCAGTGTCGGATACGCGTAATGCATAGTCGCCAGCGAGTCGAGCGGCACGGCGGCATGGACCGCGAGCGTCAGGAGGCCGAGGATCTCGCCGCCGTACGGACTGACCACGGTCGCCCCGACGAGCACCCCCCGATCGGCGTCCGCGACGAGCTTGACGACGCCGTCGTTGCCCGGGCCGTGGATCCAGCCGCGCGTCGAGGAGGCGATCGACGTCGTCCCCGTCCGGACGGTGATCCCTCGCTCGCGGGCCTGGGCCTCGGTCAGCCCGACCCGACCGACTTCGGGGTCGGTGAACGTGACCCAGCTCAGACCGTGGTAGCCACCGAAGCGCGACGGTTCGCCCTTCAACGCCGCGACGAGCACGCCGGCCTGCCACACCGAGACATGGGTGAAGGCGCCCCGCCCGGTGATATCGCCTACCGCGTAGAGGTTGTCGACGATGGCGTCGCTGTTGAGCACTCGCATACCGTCGTCGACGTCGAGCGTGCGGGCGCCCGCGTCCAGGCCGAGGGTGTCCAGGCCGACGTCGAGGTTGGGGCGCCGTCCCGCCGCAACAAGGACCTTCTCGGCGCTCACCCGGTCACCGCCGCCGAGTACGACCTCGACGCCCCGGCCGCCGGCCCCGACGGTCTCGATCTTGACGCCGGCCCGCACGTCAAGGCCCTCGCGGCGAAGCACGTCGGTCACTGCTTCGGAGGCCTCCGGCTCTTCGGGACCGAGAATGCGGGGCGCACCCTCGAGGACGGTCACCTCGACGCCGAACCGCGCGAACGCCTGGGCTAGCTCCACGCCGATCGCGCCGCCGCCGATGACGATCAGCGACGCCGGCAGCGCGGTGGCCCGCATTGCCTCGCGGTTCGTCCAGACGGGGCCGGCCGGTCCGGGTCGGTCGCCCAGCCCGTGCGGGCCTGCGTCGTCGCCGCGCAGTTCCCGCAGGCCGGGGATGGGCGGGATCGCCGGGGCCGTACCGGTATTCAGCGTCACGTTCGCGGCAGTGAAGACCTCATCACCGACAAGGATGCGGAACCGGCCGTCGTCCGTGCGTCCGTCCAACCGAGCCGCCCCGCGCACGAAAGTGCCGCCCTTGTCGGTGAACCGATCGACCGCGACCTGATCGTTCCAGTCATCGGTCGCCTCCCCCGCGATCCGCCGAGCGACCTTCGCGTAATCCGGTTCCGCGCTCGCGTGCCCGGCCAGCGTCTCGACCGTCTGCGTCTCGTTCAAGGTCTGAGCCGCACGGATGATCATTTTCGACGGGATGCAACCGAAGTACGGACACTCCCCGCCGACCAGGCCCGGATCCACACCCAGCACCGACCAGCCGGCGGCGGCCATGTCCTCGGCCACCTGCTCACCGCCCGGTCCCATTCCCAGCACTGCCAGATCGAAGTCAGCATCGGTCATGGCATGAACGGTAGGCGACCGACCGTAGGGGAAAATGGACAGGTGCAGTCTGATCCGCAGCCGAACGCCTCGAGTGAGATCGAATCCGAACGAGCGTCGACCTTCTACGAGCTGGTCGGCGGCGAACCGACTTTTCGCAAGCTGGTCGACGAGTTCTACGCCGGAGTCGCCGACGACCCCGAGCTGCGATCGCTGTATCCGGAGGACGATCTCGGGCCGGCGGCCGAACGGCTACGGCTGTTCCTGATCCAGTACTGGGGCGGGCCCACCAGCTATTCCGAACGGCGGGGTCATCCGCGACTGCGAATGCGGCACGCCCCCTTCGCCGTCAATTCGACGGCCCGAGACGCCTGGCTTCGACACATGCGGCACGCCGTGGAGTCACTTGCGCTTCCGGCGGCCTACGAACAGCAGCTCTGGTCCTACTTGGCGACCAGCGCCGAAGCCATGCGCAACACGCCGGGCTGATCTTGCTAGCCCGGTAGCGGCTGGAAACGCTGTCAGCCGGACGCGCCGGTGTCCGGGGGGAGCGATAGCCTCAGGCGGGTGAGCAACCCGACCGGCACGCACGTCCCGCCGACCGCCGACGCCCAGGATTCGGGCGCCGTACGAGCTTGGTGGCAGGATGCCGTCTTCTATCAGATCTATCCGCGCAGCTTCGCCGACGGCAACGGTGACGGCACCGGGGATCTGGCCGGCGTGCGTGATCGCGTCGGCTACTTGCGCGATCTCGGGGTCGACGCGATCTGGCTTTCGCCGTTCTACCGCTCGCCGATGGCTGACGGCGGGTACGACGTCTCCGACCCGTGTGACGTCGATCCGATCTTCGGCACACTGACCGATTTCGACGAGATGCTCGCGGCCTGTCACGCGGCCGGACTTCGCGTCACCGTCGACCTGGTGCCCAACCACCTATCTGATCAGCATCCGTGGTTCCAGGCCGCCCTGCGCGCGGGGCCGGGCAGCCGTGAGCGCGAGCGCTTCATCTTCCGCGACGGACGCGGCCCCGACGGCGACGAGCCGCCCAACAATTGGCCGTCCCAGTTCGGGGGATCGGCCTGGAAACGGGTGCCGGACGGCCAGTGGTACCTGCACATCTTCGCCCCGGAACAGCCCGAC
Organism: Actinomycetota bacterium; assembly: GCA_019241805.1. Lineage (GTDB taxonomy): Bacteria > Actinomycetota > Actinomycetes > Mycobacteriales > Jatrophihabitantaceae > JAFAWL01. Next base: position 1,077 of record JAFAWL010000130.1, on the reverse strand, counting down.
CTGAACTGGGACAACCCCGAGGTGCCGGCCGAGTTCGATCGCGTTATGCGGTTCTGGCTCGATCGGGGCGTCGACGGTTTCCGGGTCGACGTCGCGCACGGCATGGCCAAGCCCGCCGGCCTGCCGGACATGGACATGGAGTTGGTGCGGAGCCAGGCGACGGTCATGCCGACCAGCGCGGATCTGCGGTGGGACCGCGATCACGTCCATGACTACATGCGGGGTTTCCGGCGCACGCTCGAGGACTACGACGGCGATCGCATGGCGGTCGGCGAGGTATGGGTCGCCGACGACGCCCGATGGGCCGCCTACGTCCGCAGCGATGAACTGAACCTGGCCTTCAACTTCAAGCTGATCGAATCGGAGTGGGGCGCGGACGAGTTCCGGGCCGCGATCGACACGTCGATGGCAGCCATGCGGGCGGTCGGCGCGACGTCGAGCTGGGTGTTGTCGAACCACGACGTGGTGCGGCACGTCTCGCGCTACGGCGGGGGCGAGATCGGCGCGCGTCGGGCTCGTGCCGCCGCTCTGGTGCAGTTGTCCCTGCCCGGCGCGGTGTATCTCTACAACGGGGACGAACTCGGCCTGGCCAATGTCGAGCTGCCGGACGAGGCATTGCAGGACCCGATCTGGGAGCGCTCGGGTCACGCCGACCGTGGCCGCGACGGCGGGCGCGTGCCGTTGCCGTGGTCCGGTGAGCGGCCGCCGTTCGGCTTCTCGAACGGGTCGCGGTCGTGGCTGCCGATGCCGCCGGAGTGGTCGAAGCTCAGCGTGCAGGCTCAGCTCGCCGACCCCGGCTCGACACTCAACTTCTACCGTCACCTGCTGGGCATCCGTCGGCAGACACCGCAGCTGCACACCGATTCGTTCGAGTGGATCGACTCGCCGGCCGGGTCGTTGTCTTTCCGGCGCGGGAATTCGTTCGTTGTCGTGCTCAACACGGGCCCTGCGCCTGTCTCGCTGCCGATGGGTGACGTGGTGGCGTCGTCGGGTCCGGTGGACGGCGATCTGTTGCCGACCGATACGGCAGTCTGGTTGCGCGACTGAGGTCGTGTCAGTCGATCGCGCGCAGGCGCC
>JAFAWL010000451.1 GCA_019241805.1 Actinomycetota bacterium | reverse complement strand
GCCAATGTGCCGACGAAGGCATCGACCATCGGCGCGATCGGGATGACGCGGTAGCGGGCGCCAATGCGGCGGGCCAGCTCGTCGGCGTCGCTGCGCGAGTGCTCGCTGGAGTAGGAACTGGGCAGCGACACGCCATAGACGTTCTGGCCGCCGACCGCGTCGGCCGCGATGGCTGCGACAACGGCGGAATCGATGCCGCCCGACATCGCGATAACCACCGACCGGAATCCGTTCTTGGTGACGTAGTCCCGCAGCCCCAGCACGAGGGCCGACCAGATCTCGGCCTCGTCACCGATCCGGTCGGCGACGACCGGAGCCACGGGCTCGTACGGGGCGGCGGCCGCGGTGGCGGTGTCGTGACGCTCGATCCGCATCGGTAGGCGGCCGTCCGGTGCATCGCCCGCGGGTCCGAGCGCAGCTGGCAGCGTCAGGTCGGTGATCACCAACTGCTCGACGTACTGGGGAGCCCGGGCGATCAGCGATCCGCTGGCGTCGACGATGAAGGTGTCACCGTCGAAGACGAGCTCGTCCTGGCCGCCGACGGTGTTGACGTAGGCCACTGTGGCGGCGGCCTCACGAGCCCGACGGCTGATCAGCGGCAGTCGGACCTCGTCCTTGTTCGCCTCGTAGGGCGAGGCGTTGATGTTGATGACGAGCCCGGCACGCGCCGTGCGCGCGACGGTGAACGGGCCGCCGTCCTGCCAGGCGTCTTCGCAGACAGTCAGCGCGATGTCCACTCCGGCGAAGCGGACCACGACGAACCGATCGCCCTGGACGAAGTAGCGCCGCTCGTCGAACACGCCGTAGTTGGGCAGGTGAAACTTGAAGTAGCGCGCAACGACCTGGCCCCCGGTGATGAAGGCCGCAGCGTTGCGCGGGCCGCCGTCGTCGTCAACGTAGCCGACGATCACGGCGAGATGACCCAGCCCCCGCTCGGCCAGCTCGGCCGCCAGGTGGTTACGGGCCGTTATCGACGCTGCGCGGAACGACGCTCGGAGCACCAAGTCCTCGGGGGGGTACCCGGTCAACATCAGCTCGGGAAAGGCGACCACGTGCGCACCGGCCGCCGCGGCCTGGGCGCACCGGCGCAGGACGGCGTCGAGGTTCGCGGCGATGTCGCCGACCGTGGAGTTGACCTGGGCGAGAGCCAGGCGCAGTTGCCGCACGACTCCAGTCTGGCAAATTGCCGTGAAGCCGATGCCGGGCCGGTGCCGATAGTCCAAACTATGCGCACCGCCGCTCCGCTCACCGCGCGTGGTCGGGTCGCGGACGCTTCGACCTCCGTCCCGTCGTCTCGCCTGGACCGAGCTCCATAGACGTTCGTCTATCGAGCCGAGAGCGGATCGTGACCTCGGCCTACGCGTGTCGTGGCATGAAATGGGCGATAATCGAACCGCGTGTGCTCAGTGTTAATGGTTGTACGAGGTTCCGAACAGGGTGAACGAACCGGAGGGCGCACCTTCGGGGTGCGGTTTCCAGTGGAGGGCGAAGGACGGCATGGCGGGAATCTCACGACGCGGTTTCACCGTCGGCGCGGCCGGTGCGGCCGGACTGTTGCTGCTGGATGCGTGCTCGCGAAAGACACGTTCGGCCGGCTCGACCGGGGGAGCAGGTGCCGCGGCTGAACAGTCCAGCTCCGCGACCCCGACTCCGACGACGTCCGCCCCGCCCCCGCCGGTCACTCTGACGGTCAGCCCCGCCGACGGAACGGGCTCGGTCAATCCGGCCAGCATCATCACCGTGACCGCCACCAACGGCACGGTCGGTGACGTGTCGGTCCAGAGTTCCTCCGGCGCCGCCATCGCCGGCGCACTGTCCGCGGACAAGAAGACGTGGACGGCGACCCAGCAGTTGGGCTACTCGCACACCTACACCGTCACCGCGACTGCGGCTAACGAGGCCGGATCGCCGGCGTCGGCGACCGCGAAGTTCACCACGCTGACGCCGGGCAACATGACGATGCCCTACTTGAACACGCGCGGTGGTGGCAGTCTGCAGAACGGCGCGAAGTACGGCGTCGGATTCGTGATCCGCGTCCACTTCGACGAGAGGATCACCGACAAGGCGGCCGCCGAGAAGGCCCTCGTCGTGACGACCGCCCCGACCCAGGTGGTCGGAGGCTGGTTCTGGCTCGACGCGCAGAACGTCTTGTGGCGCCCGCAGGCGTACTTCCCGGCCGGAACCACCGTCACCGTGAACGCCAATATGCTCGGCGTGCAGGTCGGTCCGAACCTGTTCGGCCAGGACAACGCCGCGGCGACGTTCACTATCGGCGACAAGCACGTCTCGGTCGCCGACGACAATACCCACATGGTGAACGTCTACTTCAACGATCAGTTGGTGCGGCAGATGCCGACCTCGATGGGTCGCGGCGGATACCTGGACGGCACCGACGGAACGATCTCGCTGTACACCCCCTCCGGCACGTACACGGTGCTCGACCAGGCGAACCCGGTTCTGATGGACTCGTCGACCTTCGGCCTGCCGACCACGTCGCGCTTCGGTTACAAGGAGTACATCGCTTGGGCGACTCGCATCAGCACAGACGGCATTTACCTGCACGAACTCGACAGCACGGTCTGGGCGCAAGGCAAGCAGGACACGTCCCACGGCTGCCTGAACCTGAATAAGTCCAACGCGATGTGGTTCTACCAGAACGCGATGATCGGGGATGTCGTGACGGTGCAGAACACCGGCGGCGCTCCGCTGGCGCAGTGGCAGAACGGCGACTGGTCACTGAGTTGGGACCAGTGGGTGGCCGGGAGCGCGCTGCACGCCTGAGCCCGGGCCAGGCGTCATCGCGGCGACACACCCAGCAACTACGATCGGCGCCGTGGACCGTCAGCAGGAGTTCGTGCTCCGAACGCTTGAAGAACGACAAATCCGTTTTGTGCGCCTCTGGTTCACCGACGTGCTCGGCACGCTCAAATCAGTGGCCGTCGCTCCGGCCGAACTCGACGGCGCCTTCGACGAAGGCATCGGCTTCGACGGTTCGGCCATCGAGGGTTTCGCCCGGGCAAGCGAAAGCGACATGATCGCGCGCCCGGACCCGGCCACGTTCCAGATCCTGCCGGAACCCGACGAGCGCACGGCCGATTCGGCCCGGATGTTCTGCGACATCCAGATGCCCGACGGAAGTCCGTCCTGGGCCGACCCGCGTTACGTATTGCGTCGAGCGCTGTCGAAGGCGGCCGAGCGCGGCTTCACGTTCTATACGCATCCGGAGATCGAGTTCTTCCTGCTCAAGAATCGGCCCGGTGACGGGTCGGAGCCCGAGCCGATCGACAACGGCGGCTACTTCGACATGACCAGCCACGACTCCGCCCACAATTTCCGGCGCGATGCCGTCAGCACGCTGGAAAGCCTGGGCATCTCGGTCGAGTTCAGCCACCATGAGGTCGCGCCCGGGCAGCAGGAGATCGACCTGCGTTACGCCGACGCCCTGTCGATGGCCGATAACATCATGACGTTCCGGCACCGCCCTGGCAGCGGTATGCACACGCACATGTCGTTGTTCGAGGGCGATCGCAACGCTTTCCACGACCCAGCCGATCCGCTCAACCTGTCCAAGACGGCCCGAGCGTTTCTCGCCGGGTTGCTTCGGCACGCGCGCGAGATCACGGCTGTCACGAATCAGTGGGTGAACTCCTACAAGCGCCTGTGGGGTTACGCGGCGCGCGGGGAGTTGGTGGAGGCTCCCACCTTCATCTGCTGGGGCCACGCGAACCGGTCGGCCCTGGTGCGTTTGCCCATGTACAAGCCGGGCAAAGCCAACTCGACTCGCCTCGAGATGCGCTCACTCGATTCAGCCTGCAATCCCTATCTGGCCTTCGCCGTGCTGCTGGCGGCCGGGCTCAAGGGCATCGAAGAGGGTTATGAGCTCCCGCCGGGCGCCGAGGACGACGTGTGGTCGCTTTCCGACAGCGAGCGGATGGCTCTGGGCTACGAGCAGCTGCCGCACAATCTCGGCGACGCGCTGCGGGTGATGGAGTCCTCGGAGTTGGTCGCCGAGACGTTGGGTGAGCATGTCTTCGAGTTCTTCCTGCGTAACAAGAACGAGGAATGGGTCGACTACCGGGCCGAGGTCACCCCGTTCGAGCTGCGCCGTTACCTGCCCTCGCTCTGATCGGGCGGTTTTCGTTCGCCGAACCGGCGATCTCGTCGTCGTTCGCCGGCAGCGCTGCTCGCCGTCGCGCAAAACCTTAGGCTGATCGGGTGTCCAGTCCTCTGGTGCTCGTCATAGAAAACGAGCCGGCTGATCCGGTCGGCGTCTTAGGCGAGTGGCTGCTGGAAGCGGGTGTGCGGATCGAGGTCGTCCGGCCCTACGTGGGTGATGCGATTCCCGCCGCGTTCGGCCGCGGCAACCCGATCCGCGGCCTGATCGTTCTTGGCGGAGCGGCCGGCGCCTTGGACGACGAGCTGGCCCCGTGGCTGCCGGCCACCCGCGACCTGCTGGCCTCGGCCGTCCGCAACGAACTGCCGACCCTGGGCATCTGCCTGGGTGCGCAACTTCTGGCGGTCGCCAACGGGGGACGCGTCAAGCGCAGCCCCGAGGGGCCGGAGTACGGCGCGAGCCTCGTCGCCAAGAGGGCCGCGGCGGCGACCGACCCGTTGTTCGGGCCGCTCCCGATCACGCCGGATGTCATCCAATGGCACGTGGACGCGATAACCCGGCTGCCTCCCGACGCGGTCGAGCTGGCCAGCTCGCCGGTATGTGCGGTCCAAGCTTACCGACTCGGCCGCCTCGCGTGGGGCATCCAATTCCACATCGAGACGACACCGGCGATCGTGCGTCAGTGGGCCGAGACCGACGCCGACGAGCTCGCCGACTACGACCTCGACACAATCCTGACCCGAAGCGATGCGGTGCACTTCGATGTCGCCGACGTCTGGCAGCCGTTCGCCGCCGGCTTTGCTGCGATCGTCAAGAATCCCGACTCCGTGCCCCATCCCCGACCGATCCGCCTCTCGACCGCTGAGCCCGTGACCGATCCGGCCGAAATCCGCGCGGCGCTGGCCGCGGAGCTCGGGGCGTCGCGCAGCTTGCCGTGGCCGGTTCCGGGTGACTCGAGCGGTGAGGGCCCCGGTCGGTGAGCGATATAGAGCCATCGACGACGGTCCAGCTGACCGGTGGCCGATCTGTCGGGTTATTGGCGCGGGTGGGCTTCACCGATGCCACCGAGGCGGCTCGGGTCATGTCCGCCGCGCCGTTCCGGTGGTGGGACGCCACCCAGGGCGGCCCGAGCGGCGACCTCGCCGCCTCGGCGATCGCGGCGCTCGGTCGCACTGCCGACCCCGACGCGGCCCTTCGCGGACTGGCCGGCGTGGCGGCGGGCTTGGCCGACGGCGGGCACGAACTGTTGACCGCATGCGCCACCGACACCGCATTGGGCCGCCGGCTGGTCAACCTGCTGGGCGCCTCGACAGCCCTGGCAGATCAGCTGGTTCAGCGGCCCGAGTTCTGGCCGGTCCTGCGCGAGGATCCCGAGATATTAGACACCGACGCCCGCGCGCGGCGGCTGCTCAGCGCGGTCGGCGCAGATCCCGACGATCCGGTGACCGGAACCGGCGGCACGCGCGCGTCGTTGGCCGGTGCCGCCGGCGAGTCGGCGTTGCAGCAGGCCTACCGGCGTGAGCTGGTCGCCATCGCCGGGCGGGACATGGGCGGCGATCTCGACGTTCAGGTCGTGACGGAGCAGCTTGCGGACCTGGCCGGGGCCACCCTGCAGGCCGCGTTGGCCGTCACCGCTGCCTCGCTACCGGCCTCAGCTCCCGGATGTCGGCTCGCGGTCATTGCGATGGGCAAAACCGGCGGGCGAGAACTGAACTACGTGTCCGACGTCGATGTCGTGTTCGTGGGTGACGGGGACCTTGCTACCGCCTCGTCGCTGGCCGGCGGGCTGATGCGTGTCTGCCGCGTCGCGGCGTGGGAAGTCGACGCGGCGCTGCGCCCCGAGGGCAAGGACGGACCTCTGGTGCGGTCCGCGGCCAGCCACGCTGCGTACTACCACCGATGGGCCAGCACCTGGGAGTTCCAGGCTCTGCTGAAGGCTCGTCCGGTCGCGGGTGACCTGCGCTTGGGTGCCGACTACATCGAGCTCATCGAACCGATGGTGTGGACTGCGGCCGAGCGACCGAATTTCGTTTCCGATGTGCAGGCCATGCGCCGACGCGTCGTGGCACTCCTACCGAGCGGGCTCGCCGATCGTGAGATCAAGCTGGGCCCGGGTGGGTTGCGTGACGTCGAGTTCGCCGTGCAGTTGTTACAACTCGTGCACGGGCGGGCCGACGACTCCTTGCGGGTCACTTCCACTTTGGCCGCCCTCGACGCCCTGCGCGACGGCGGTTACGTCGGACGCGATGATGCGGTGAGCCTGCGAGACGCCTATAGATTCCTGCGTGCGACCGAGCATCGCGTGCAGCTGCGGCGGTTGCGCCGAACGCACCTGGTGCCTGACGATCCGAGGGACCTGGCGGTGCTGGCCCGCATGATGGGGTTCAGACCGGACGCGCGGGGCGACGCTCGCGACGTC
>JAFAWL010000377.1 GCA_019241805.1 Actinomycetota bacterium | reverse complement strand
CCTCGGCCCGCTTCTCCTGCCTCGACGTCCGGAGTCGAGACCTTTCACCCCCTGGATGGACTGTCTTCACCTCCAAGCGTAGCGAGTCTGTTACTGCCGTTCACGGCCAGCCGGTACAAATGACACCGTGCCAACCGAGGCAGCTCGCGAGCTCGAGTCCAAGTTCGACGTCGCTCCTGACTACGACATGCCCGATCTATCCGCCTTCAGCGGGTCTGAGGGTCATCTTGAGGTCGACACCGTTAACCTCGCGAGCACCTACTACGACACACCGGACCTGGATCTGCTGCGCTACCACCTGACGCTGCGCCGCCGGGTCGGTGACGTCGACGCCGGTTGGCAGCTGAAGGTTCCGGGCGGCGCCAACGCTCGCACCGAACTGCGCTGGGCCGAGACCGGCGAGCAACCGCCGACGGACATGATGGAACTGCTCAAGCCTTTTCTCGGTGCCCGTACTCCGGCTCCGACCGTCCGGCTGGACGTCGTGCGCACCCGTCACCGCCTGCTCGACGGTGACGGCAAGCTGATCGCCGAGGTCGCCGATGACGAGGTCCGGGCGACCGGCCTGGGCGCCGAGGTGCGAGCCCCGCGCTGGCACGAGGTCGAGGTCGAGCTCGGACCGGCAGCCGGCCCCGACACCGCCGATCGGCTCGCCACCGCGGTCCACGACGCCGGCGCGTTCGCCTCGACCAGCCGCTCCAAGCTCGGTCGGGCCGTGCTCGGCATCGGCAACGAGGGGGTCGGCGGGCCGCGCGCCTCAGCCGGCGCCGTGCTCCTCGACTACATCAGCACCCAGGTCGACGCGTTGGTCGCCGGCCATTTCGGCATCCTGGCCGACCTGGACGAATCGGTGCACGACACCCGGGTGGCCGGGCGCCGGCTGCGCAGCACGCTGCGTACGTTCCACGAGTTCTTCGACCCCGAACGGGCCCCTGCCCTGGAGGCGGAACTGCGCTGGTATGCGGGTGTGCTGGGCGAGGTCCGCGACCGAGAGGTGCTGCGTCGCCGGTTGGCCGCTGCCGTCGCCGACCTGCCACCCGACCTGGTCGTCGGACCGGTCGGACGCCAGATCGATACGCGACTCACGGCCGAGATCGCTGAACATCGCGCAGCGTTGCTGGACGTCCTAGCCGGTCCTCGCTACGCCCAACTGTTGGCCGACGTCACCCGGTGGCGCGACGACCCGCCGTTCACCGCCGCGGCCGGCCGCCCGGCCCAGACGCTGAGCACCGCGGTCGAGCGGGCCGAGCGGCTGCTGGGCAAACGGCTCAATCAGGCGGCGCGGCGCAGCGGGACGGACGAGCAGATGCATCGCGCTCGCAAGGCCGGCAAGCGCGCTCGCTACGCGATCGAGGCGTCCGACAGCGAGGCCGCCGAAGAGATCAAGCAAATGAAGGGCCTGCAGGAACTGCTGGGTGATTTCCAGGACAGCGTCATCGCCTCGGAGATTCTGCGACGGCTGGCCGAGGACGCGTGGCAGCACGGCGAGAACAGCTTCACCTACGGTGTGTTGCTGGCCGACCAGCGGGCCAAGGCGGACGAGATCCGCAACCGCGCGCGCAAGAACTGACTCCGCGGCTAGTCCATGCCCTTCCCGCGGCGCCCGAGGGCCCGCTGCACCTCGCGGTCGGCGTCGCGGCGGGCGAGGTCCTGGCGTTTGTCGTAGGTCCGCTTGCCGCGGGCCAGCGCGATCTCGACCTTCACCCGTCCCCCGCTGAAATAGAGGGCCAGGGGGACGAGGGTCAGTCCGCTTTCCTTCGTCTTTCCGACCAGCCGCAGGATCTCGCCTCGGTGCAGCAGGAGCTTGCGGGTGCGGCGGGGCTCGTGGTTGGTCCAGCTGCCCTGGTCGTATTCCGGGATGTGGACGTTACGTAGGAACACTTCGCCGTCGTCGATGGTGGCGAATCCGTCCACCAGCGACGCCCGACCCAGGCGAAGGGACTTCACCTCGGTGCCGGTGAGCACGACTCCGGCCTCGTAGGTGTCGAGGATCGTGTAGTCGTGGCGGGCCTTGCGGTTCTGCGCGATCATCTTGCGTCCGGTGTTGCGGTTGCTGGACGCGGCGACGGTGGCGGCCATCAGGCCACCCGCACACAGACGTCCACGCTACAAGCGTACGTAGAGGCGCAGCGTGATGTACGCGGTGATACCGGCCAGCACGATGCCGGCCAAGAGTGAGATGCCGCCGGCGATGATGACGTCGTTGGTCGTGAGGTCGGGCAGCACCTTGCGCGCGACCTCGGTTTTGAAGATCCCGTCGAGCACATACCACTTGCCGAGGAACGCGACGCCGAGCGATACCAGCCCACCGACCGCGGCGGCGATGACGCCTTCGATCATGAACGGCAACTGGGTCATCAGCCGCGAGGCCCCGACCAGTCGCATGATGTTGGTTTCGTTTCGCCGTTGGGCGGCGGCGACCTGAATCGTGATGGCGATCAGGATGATCGCGCAGACCAGGACGACCGCGGCGGCGATGATCGCCGCGAGCAATCCGGAGCTGAACAGCTGCAGGATCGTCTTCAGCGTCTCGTTCTCGTTGTTGATCTGATAGACGCCCGGTTGGCTCTTGTAGCGGTCCTGCACCGCGTTGTAGTCACGCGAAATGTTCTTCAGCTTGAGCGTGAACGACGCCGGCAGGTCGCCCACCTTCATGAATTGGGTCTCGGACGGGTCGAGCGTCTTGAGCGCGATGTTGTAGGCGTCCTGCTGGCTGACGTAGCTCACCGACCGGATCTGGGGGTCATCGGTCAGCTTCTGCTGCAGGTCGTCCTTCTGGCTGTTCGAGATGGCGCTCCTGCAGGGGTCGCCGGTCGTCGCGTCGCACAGGTAGATCGACACGTTCAGCTTGCCCTGGTATTGGTCGCTGAAGCGGTGGATCTCGACGCCGGTCAGGATCGCGGCGGCGACGAACGAGAGGGACACCGCCGTGGTGAGCACGAGGGCGATGGTCATCAGCAGGTTGCGCCGAATGCCCTCTCGTACCCCGGACATCACGAAATTGGCGCGCATCGCATCCTCACTGCTCGAACGGTGGTTGTCCTGTTGTGGACCGCCCGTGGGCGGCCGTGGTCAGCCGTCCCCGCACGGCCGTGGCGTCAGCGACCGACGCCGTACACGCCGCGGGCCTGGTCGCGCACGACCTTGCCCATGTCGAGTTCGACCACGCGGCGGCGCATCGCGTCGACGATGTTGTTGTCGTGCGTGGCCATGACGATCGTGGTGCCCGTGCGGTTGATGCGTTCGAGCAAGCCCATGATCCCCTGGCTGGTGTCGGGGTCCAGGTTTCCGGTCGGTTCGTCGGCCAGCAGCACGAGGGGGCGATTGACGAAGGCCCGGGCGATGGCCACGCGCTGCTGCTCGCCACCGGACAGCTCGTTGGGCAGGCGGTTGGCCTTGCCCTCCAGCCCGACCAGTTCCAGGACGTCGGGAACGGTCCGCTTGATCGCCTTCTGCGACTTGTTGATGACTTCCAGCGCGAAGGCGACGTTGTCGTAGACGGACTTCTTGGGCAACAGCCGGAAGTCCTGGAAGACGCAGCCCATCTTGCGGCGCAGGTCCGGGACCTTGCGGCGCGACATGCGACCCACGTCGCGGCCGTCGACGGTGACGCGGCCGGCGTTGGCCAGTTCTTCGCGGAGCAACAGTCGCAAAACGGTCGATTTGCCGGATCCGGAGGCGCCGATCAGGAAGACGAACTCGCCCTTGTCGATATCGATCGTGACGCTGTCCAGCGCCGGCCGGCTGCTCGCCGGATAGACCTTGGACACGTTGTCGAGCTGAATCACGGGAGTGCAGCCTACCTGCAAATACTGGATGAACGGCTCAAGCGGAGCGGCGCCACCGGATTCCCGCCTCGATGAAATCGTCGATGTCGCCGTCGAGGACCGCCTGCGGGTTGCCCACCTCGTGCTCGGTCCGCAGATCCTTAACCATCTGATACGGGTGCAGAACGTAGCTGCGCATCTGGTTGCCCCAGCTGGTGCCGGTGTCCTTCAGGGCGTCGAGGGCGGCCTGCTCCTCCTGGCGGCGGCGCTCCAGCAGCTTGGCCTGAAGCACCGCCATGGCGCTGGCGCGGTTCTGGATCTGGCTGCGCTCGTTCTGGCAGCTGACCACGATCCCGGTGGGCAGATGGGTGATGCGCACGGCCGAGTCAGTGGTGTTCACGCCCTGACCGCCGGGGCCCGAGGAGCGATAGACGTCGACCCGGATGTCGTCCTCGGGAATGTCGACGTGGTCGGACTGTTCGACCACCGGCAGCACCTCCACGCCGGCGAAGCTGGTCTGGCGGCGTCCTTGGTTGTCGAACGGACTGATCCGCACCAGTCGATGGGTGCCCTGTTCGACACTGAGCGTGCCGTACGCATACGGAGCGTGAATCTCGAACGTGGCCGATTTGATGCCCGCCTCCTCCGCGTAGGAGGTGTCGAGGACGTCGGTGGGGTACCCGTGCCGCTCGGCCCAACGAAGGTACATCCGCATCAGCATCTCGGCCCAGTCGGCCGCGTCGACGCCACCGGCCTCGGCCCGGATGGTCACCAACGCGTCGCGAGAGTCATACGCGCCTGAGAGCAGCGTGCGGACCTCGAGCTCGTCGACCGCCTTGCGCAGCGGTTCGAGTTCGCCCTCCACCTCCGTGCGGCTGTCGGCGTCGTCCTCAGCCTCGGCCAGCTCCCACAGGGTCTGAGCGTCGTCGACCCGTCGCCGCAGGTCCTCGATGCGCCGGATCTCACCCTGGACGTAGGACAGCCGGCTCGTCACCTGCTGGGCGTTGTCGGGGTCGTCCCAGAGGTCAGGCGCCGAGGCCCGCTGCTCGAGCTCGGCCGCGTCGCGGCGCAATCTGTCGACGTCGAGGACGGCCTCGACGCTGGACAGGGTCGCGGACAGCTCCTTGAGCTCGGCGGGCACGTCGGTCACGTCAGCCGAGGGTACGCGGAATCGGCGCCACCCCTCACGCCGGACACATCCACGCGGCCCGAATCTGTCCGACCACGACGTGGGTCGGGTCGGTGGACCGCTCAGGTGGCGGTGTCACCGTGGCGCTCGATTGCGCACCGGAGCCTGCTCGTCTGACCGTAGCCGGCAACTATTTCGAATTCTACGGTGAGCTTATAGCGAGAACGTCGGACGCTTTTTCCTCAGTTCAAGCCTCCATCAACTGCTCGAAAGATTCGCGAGGCAGTCGAGCCGATATCGCATTCCTGATGTCCTTTCAGGAAGCTTTTTGGCCGGCGCCCCAGATCCGCGCTGCGAAGGAGGCAACGCTACGCACGACACCACTTCACTCTCTATCGTTTCGACACCGCTTGAGAAAGGCACCCCCGTGACCGACCCACGCCCCGACCACCTCATCACGCTCATCCGCCATCTGAGCAACCTGGGTGAGGCAGCCGCACTGAGCCACCTGCAGAACAGTCCCGATGACGTAGCGCTGCTGAACGAACATGCTTCTCGCCTGGACTCGAACACGCTCGCGCTGCTCGTGGCCGCCGAGAACGGAGCCGGTCCCAATGAGCCGATCCGTCCGCCCGTCGAAGCAGCGGTCGCCGCGTCGAATCACACCGGTACGGCCACGGAATTCGATGACGACGACAAAGAAAACATCCCCCCGGCAGGTCATGAGCATTAACCGAGGTCGCGCTCCAGCCCTCTGCGGTCCTGCCGGGGCGTGCTTGCCGAAAGCGGCCGGCCACAATCCGTGCGGGTGAGGCCGGCCGGTTCCCACACCGCCAGGCGAGAAGCGAGATATCTGCTCACCCCGCGCATCACTGACGAATCGGAGCTCGAGCTTGCGAGGTGACGTGGTTCGTGATGCCTCCCCCCATTCCGAACATCGCGCCAAACGCGATCTTGGACGTCCTGGTACACCGCAGCATGACGATGGTCTTGTCAGGGCTGATCGCCGCCTCCACGTGCACACCGTCCTGCGTGGGATCCCGCGATAGGTACGCTACGACCGCTTGGTCGACGTGACCCAACGTGAGGTATTGATCGCGGGAAATGCCGCCGCCACGCAGCGATCCGGCGTCCACCGAGTTCACGGCGGCAGCCGCCGCACCATCGCAGATGCCTTGCAGGTCGCGGTGCACCAGATACGCATTTCCAGTGGCCACGGCTCCGGCCACCAGCACGAAGGCGACGAGAAAGAAGCCCAGAATGAGCGGGATGGTTGAGCCGCGATCATCACGTACCTTCACTGACGGACCTAGTCGCGGTGACCCTCGAGATGCATGAGGTAGGCACCAACTGTCGTGATTCCGCGTCCGGCAAAGACTGTCGGAACGCCGGGTAGGGAAAGCGAGCGCCGAACACATACGAGGTATTCGGCGTTCTTCACGAACTGCGGTACGACCGGCGTCCCCGTGCAGCCTCGCCCGACGGTATGAAACTCCACATTTGGCGATTCCTTGATGCCCTGATCCTCCAGGGCCAGCCGTGCCGCGACGCGTGCCCGGGCCAGCCCCTCAGGAACCGAACTGGATACCTCAAATGCCCGACCTGCTTCCTTCGCAGCCGAGGTAACCGCAAGCGAGCTTCGCTGGACGTCGGCGAGGGCGACAACGAAGTACACCAGCGGAATCATGATCACGACCGCCACGAACACGAACTCGATCACGGCGGACCCGCCGTCGACGGGATGACGAGTCGCGTGCCGGCCGGCGGCCACCTGACGGAGCGTCATTGTGACGGTTCCGTCAATGCTCGCGAGATCGTCGCGATCTCGACGAACGCGCCTATCGGGGCGAAGGACGCGCGTAACCGTCCTTGGCATCGCACGACGGTAGTTTGTAGACCACTATCCACGTCGATCTCCCTGGATCCGATGCAGTGGATATCGCCTGCCAACCTGTCGCCTAATACGGACCGAAGCTGCGCCTGCGCACGCTCCCCGGCTTGCTCCGGACCAAGGCTCGAGCCCGAGGTGTAGCGGGCCGCGTCCGACGCGCTCTCGGCGATCACGTTCCTCGCGTAGAAGACGAGCGCGACCTGCAAGACGGCGAACAGCAGAAAGATCAGCAGCACCGACACCATGACGAACTCCACGACGGCGGCACCGGAATCATCGGCGGCGACCTCGACGGCGTGCCCGACCAACTCATCGCCACGCTCGGTTTCGCCGATCGAGTCGCGGAGCGAAGGTGCTGGCCTACTTGCTGTTCGAGACACTGTCCAGCGCGTTGGTGATCGCACTTTTGATCTGAGGCTCGAAGACGGCCAGAATCGCGACGACCAGGATCGCGGTCATCACGGTGACCATTACCCAGCCGGGGACGTCGCCCCGGTCGGGACCTAGTCGTCGAACGCGGGCCATCAGCAAGCGTCCGCGATTCACGAATGGTCGATTCATGAATTTCCTCCCTAGGGTGTGGGCGCATCGTTGCGCCGACAAATCAGTGGGTGAGCGTCACTAAGGTCAGTAGTCCCGGGTACAGCGCGAAGACAACGGTGACGGGCAGCAGCAAAAAGACCACAGGCAACATCATCGTGATCTCTTTGCGCCCTCCGGCCTCGAGCAAAGCACGCTTACTGGCCTCGCGAACGTCAAGCGCCTGGGCGCGCAAGACATCGGCCAGCGGCGTGCCTCGATCGATGGCCACGACCAGGCCCTCGATGAAACGCGAGAACGGTTCGAGTGAGCTGGATTCGGCAAGCTTCACCAGCGCCGTGGTCACTGGCGTGCCCGTTCGGGTGTAGCCGATGGCACGTTCGAGATCTTTGGCGATCTCTCCGCCGGTCACTCGACAAACACGTGTCAGGGCATCGACGGGTGCCTCGCCGGCGACAACGGACAGCGCCAGCAGATCGGCCACGACCGGGAATTCGGCCAACATGGTCGCTTCTCGGATGGCGACGCGCCGGCTCAGTTGCCAATCTCGGACGAGCGCGGCGAGACAGGCACCACCGATCGCGCCTACGCCGATCGCGACCGGATTGAGGCTGGATGTGGCAGCCGAGAACCCTGCTGCGGCGAGTCCGCCGATTGCGAGTCCAGCGGCGGCACAGAGCAGTTGCTCGATGCGAAAGTCTTCGACCGACGCACCCTCTCCCAGTGCGGCAAGTCGGCGACGCACCGACGCTGAGCCGCCGACCACCCGGTCGAGGAAGCGGACGCCGTCAGCAATAACGGGACCGGCCAATCGCCGCGCGACGCCGAATGCGGGAGCATCGGGTGACGCCAGCAGTCGCGATGGTCGCGGGTCGGTGCCGAGGTAGGGCGTCAGTCGGTCGGCCAGCCGAATCGGCCGCATGGGCGGGGAGGCGCGGACGACGGAGACGATTCCCAATCCGAAGATCAGGCCGAGCAGCAGTCCGATGACGACGAGGTTCATCGCAGCACTCGCCGTTCTTCGGGCAACTTGCCGATCCGCAGCATGATTCGATAGGCCACGGTGCAGATGGCCGCCCCGACAGCAAGGACAAGGGCCCCGGTCGGCGAATCGTAGGCCGAGATCGTCGATGACTGGGTACTCAGCAGCAGAAGCACCAGCCATGGGGCGGCCACAGCCAGACGAGCCGCGTTCACGACCCAGCTCTGA
>JAFAWL010000360.1 GCA_019241805.1 Actinomycetota bacterium | reverse complement strand
TCCCAGACGGTGTTACCGATGATCCCGCCGTGACCGCCGTGCGCGACGTAACCGCCGGGCCGCGCGTCGGCCTTGTGTACGTCGCGGGCCGTGAAGATCTGCCCGTTCTGGATCATGACGGCGCCGACGCGATCCTTACCCGCCGCGTCCCGCCAGACGCCCGAGGTGATGTAGTTGACCGACTGCACCAGGTTGTGATCGCCGTCATTGGCCAGGGTGCCGTGGCCGCTCTGCGACGAATTGCCGACCAACGGCACGTCGGTTCCTACGAGCAGGCTGAGCCAGTAGATGGTTTCTTCGTTCGTCGGGCTTCCTTCGAGCCAGATCGCGCCCGTGTAGGCACCGGTGGCCATGGTCCTGGCGACGGTGTTGGTCAGACGCGCCAGCACCGGTAGAGGTGGTTCGCGCCGCACGGGCGCATAACTGAAGAAGTCCTCACCGGGAATCTCAGGAGCGATGTCGCCGGTGCCGAGGTCGGTGCGCTCACGCTCCGCCTGGCCTTTCGTGTAACCCGCGGACGGGGCCGGTCGGACGAAGTCGAAGTCGGCCATCGAATGCAGAATGTTGTTGCGCCCGCCGCCGTCCAGCCCGAAGCGATCGATCTCGGTCACGATCCTCGACGCGTCCGGGTAGAAGACCTGTCGCGCGCCGCCCGGTGTGGCCGGATCGGAGGTGTAGGTGCTCGTCCACGGTTGCCCGTCGGCTTGTCGAGCCGCGTAGGGCAGTAGGAACGGACCGTCTTCCGGGCGCAGTGTTCTCTTGTAGGCTGGGCGAGTCGCGGTGGCACTCGGCTGCTCGAAGAACTCACCCGTCGCCGGATCGATCCATCCGTCCGGCGGTCCGTAGAGCTCGACGACGTCCTTCTCCATGGGGTGCGCGGTGAACGCCTCGATGTAGACGGTGACCGGCGCTGCGAGCAGTTGTGAGCGCAGCAGGTCGTAACCCTCTTCCGGGGGCGTATCCGCGCTGGTGACCAGGGGCGCGCTGTTCTGGATGGTTGCCCGCGGACCCGAGAAGATCACGATCCTCGGCTTGCTCGGCTCGTCGGCCACGATGTCACTCCTCGTCGATCGGTTTGTCGGCGTTCAGTAGGACGCCTCACCGTTTCCGGCCAGTTGCGCGCCGGTGTAGGGATTGCTTCGCCACTTGCCCGGGCGCCGACGGTCCTTCAGGGCAAGCCCGGCGCGGCCCCCGTGGGCGCAGTTCGCCACCCGCCGATCAAGCGATTGGCGGCCGGCGCCCGAGGCTGCGTAAAGTGCGCCGGCATTCGCGCTCGAAGGGCAGACCATGAGCAATACATCGGAATTCTCGCTTGCCTGCGGAGATTATGACCGCATCACACCGCTCGTCACGGGTGCCGTGACGTTGCCCTCGGCGCGGTTGTCCGTCACGACGCTACCCACGGGGCCGCTGCTCGCCGCGGCCGCCCGCGCCGAGTTCGACCTCACCCAGCATTCACTGTCCAGTTACGTGATCAGCCTCGAGGACGACGATCCCGCTTACGTCGCGGTCCCGGTCTTTCCGTCGCGAATGTTTCGGCACAACGCGGTCTACGTCCGGGCCGACTCGGCCCTGTCACGGCCAGAGGAACTTCGCGGTTGCCGCGTCGGGTTGCTCGCGTGGCACATCACCGCGATGGTGTGGATACGCGGCATCTTCGCTGATCGGCACGCCGTTCCGGTGAACTCGGTCACCTACGTCGTCGCGGCAGGGACGCGCCCGCAACGAGCGCCGTGTCGCCGGCGCGAATACCACCGGACGTCCTCGTCGAGCCGGCACCACCGGACCACTCGCTGGCCGACTTGCTCCTGGACGGCGAGATCGACGCCATCTACGCCCCCGGTGCGCCGGCCGGCTACTCGCCCGACGACGGCGCTATTCGCCGGTTGCTCACCGATCCGGTGCGGGCCGAGCGGCAGTATTTCCGCGAGACCCAGATCTTTCCGCCGATGCACGTGCTGGTCCTGCGGCGCTCGATCGTGCGCGACCATCCCCAGCTTCCGGGCGAGCTGCTCACGGCCTTCACGGCGGCTAAGTCGGCCGCTGCCCACGCCGTGGGCGAGACAGCGGAGGTCCATGCGATGGAGCCGTGGCTGTATGCGCATGCCGAAACGACGCGCGCGCTCATGGGCGAGGACTTCTGGCCCTACGGCCTCGAACCGAACCGGGCGGCGCTCACGACGTTTCTGCGCTACGCCCATGAGCAGGGACTCACGAGCCGCCACCGCGCCCCGGAGGAGTTGTTCGACTGGCATTGAGGCGGCGCAATGAGCGCCAATCGCCGATATTTGCACGTTCGTGCTGCCGTTCAGGCGGCGCAGCGTCCACGTAACCGACCGGACCGGCGCCGGAAACGCACGCGTATCAAGCTGCACCGAGCCAAGCTTTTGCTGGAGGTGCGATGAGCGTCGTTGTCGTCGGCAATCCCAAGCCGAATTCCCGGACGCGCCGAGCCGCTGAACTGGTGGCCGAACGGATGACCGGGACGCTCCCGACGGCGGTGGTCGACGTCATCGAACTGGGGGCCGGGCTGCTAGGTTGGGGCGATTCGGCCGTGGCCGAAGCGGTCGAAACCGTTCGTGAGGCGGATCTGTTGGTCGTCGCGTCGCCGACGTTCAAAGCGACGTATTCGGGCGTGCTGAAACTGTTCCTGGACCAGTTCCGGGCCGGCGAGCTTAAAGGCACTATCGCTATTCCGCTGATGCTCGGCGCGGGATCGCAGCACGCGCTCGCCCCCGAGTTGCTGCTGAAACCAGTGCTCGTCGAGATCGGCTGCACGTGCCCGACGCCCGGTCTGTACCTTCTCGATTCCGCCTACGAGGACAGCCCCCTGCTGACCGCGTGGCTCGAACGTGTCGAAGGCACCATCGCCGTGCCGGCCGGCTCGTGAGCGGCCCCGTGGCCGGCTTCGATCCGGCGGTCCTCCGTCAGGCGTTCGGCTGCTTCCCTAGTGGCGTCACGGCCGTCTGCGGACTGGTCGAGGGCCGGCCCACGGGAATGGCAGCGAGCTCGTTCACGTCGGTCTCGCTGGAACCGCCCCTGGTGTCGATCTGCGTCGCTCATTCCTCGACGACCTGGCCGCTGATTGCGGCGCTGCCGTTCGTGGGTCTCAGCGTCCTGGCCGAGGATCACGCCGCGGTCGCGGGATCGCTCTCGGCCAAGGGCGGTGACCGCTTCGCCGACGTCGCCTGGGAGGCGAGCCAGACCGGCGCGATATTCGTGCACGGCTCCTCGCTGTGGCTCGAATGCACCCTCGATGCCCAAGTACCGGCCGGTGATCACGACATCGTGCTGCTGCGCGTGCACAGCCTGCAGATGTACCCCGACGTAGCGCCGATGATCTTTCACGGCAGCCGCTATCGCCAACTGGCGCCGACGTCATGATCACGCCCGGACTGGCCGAGACGGCCGCGGCGATGCGAGCGGGTCGCCCGATCGTGCTCGTCGACGACATCGGCCGCTGGGGCGGCGGTGATCTGATCTTTGCCGCTGAGCTGGCCACCCCGGAATTGATGGCGTTCGCGGTTCGCCACACCAGTGGCTTCGTCTGTGTATCGCTGCCCGAGGACGACGCCGATCGGCTCGAACTGCCCCTGCAGGCCGCGCGCCACGACGGCGTCCGGCCGGCTTACACCGTTTCGGTCGACGCCAAGTCCGACGGCACGGGGATATCGGCCACGCATCGTTCGCAGACGGCGCGGTTGCTCGCCGGCCTCAGCACGGAGGTCGACGCACTGACCCGGCCCGGGCACATCGTGCCGGTGCGAGTGCGGGCCGGAGGAGTCCTCGCCCAGCCGGGACGGGCCGAAGCGGCCCACGATCTGGCGCTCGTCGCCGGGTTGCGACCGGTGTGCGTCCACGCGTCGATCGTTTCGGTGATCGATTCAACCCTGATGGCCGACGAACAGGAGCTGAATGATTTCGCCCGGCAACACAGCCTGTCGATCACGTCGGTCTCGGTGATCGCGAAGTCAACCGGTCGACTCGCCCGACCGGTTCAGGGTGCCGGCGCCGGGGCGCACGCGGAGTTTCGATGGCCGGCCGTCAGCCGGGCGCTGTTCCGTCGCCGCAGCTTCACGGCTCAGTGATCTGTTTCATACGTTTCGCGGGACATTCACAACGCGTGCTCTAGTCGTGTCATGCGTGCGATCGGTGTGACCAGATTCGGCGGCCCGGAAGCTTTACAGGTTCTGGATCTGGCGCCGGAGGAACTCGGCCCCGGCCAGGTGCGCGTCCGGGTGACGGCCGCGACCGTTAATCCGACCGACACCTTGGTGCGCTCCGGCGCTCGAGCGACCGGCGACACGCCACCGGACGGCGTCGCCGTGCCCGGCATGGACATCGCCGGGGTACTGACCGAGATCGGCCCGGACGCCGACACGGCGCTGGCCGTAGGCGAGCACGTCATGGGCATCGTTCGTCCGTCGGGAGCGCACGGCGGATACCGGGAGGACCTAGTACTGCCAGCGCGCTCGGTAACCCGTATCCCGTCCGGATCCGATGACGCGGCCGCGTCGACCCTTCCCATGAACGGCCTGACCTCGCGGCTCGCTCTCGACGTG
>JAFAWL010000288.1 GCA_019241805.1 Actinomycetota bacterium | reverse complement strand
GGGGAGCAGGTCGGCTAGGGCCGAGTCGGAGTAGCGGACGATCCCGGCGGCAGGCGCAGCGGCGGACACCAGCCGAACACTAGACGCCGGTCTAGTCCGACTTCCGTCGCCGGCCGTCGATCCGCTATGCAGCTCACATGTCCGGATCGATGGCCCCCACCTTGGCGACGGGCCGCCCGTCGAGCGGGCCGGTGTATCGCCTGTCATTCGGGCTCATCCTGGATCTCAGCGCCGACATGTTTCTGTTGTTCACGTTGCTCTGGATCGCCGGCCCCGAGGGGTGGACCGGCATCAAGACGGCCGCGGTCATCGCCGCCCTGCAGCTACCGGCGTTGCTCGGCGGGTGGCTCGGCGGTCTGGCCATCG
This sequence comes from Actinomycetota bacterium, assembly GCA_019241805.1. Taxonomy (GTDB): domain Bacteria; phylum Actinomycetota; class Actinomycetes; order Mycobacteriales; family Jatrophihabitantaceae; genus JAFAWL01. Next base: position 3,549 of record JAFAWL010000288.1, on the reverse strand, counting down.
ACCGCTTCGGACCCCGTCCGCTGCTGGTGGCGCAGGCGGCGGTCCGGATCGTCTGCCTGGCCGTTCTCACCGCGACCGTCTGGACCGGCCGGTTCCCGCTCGTGTTCGTCCTAGTGCTCGGAGGCATCAACGGTGCGTTGTCACCGGTGGGCTACGCCGCGGCGCGCACGATGGTGCCCCGTTTGGTGGACGTCGGTGGCCTGGTGCGAGCGAACGCGCTGCTCGCCGTGGCCGATCAGGCGGCGCTGATCCTCGGCGCGGCCGCTGTCGGCCCGCTGCTGGAGACGGCTGGAGCCGGCAAGTCTCTGCTCGTCCCGATCGCCATGATGATCGTCGCGGCCGTCCTGTTCGTCACCTTGCCACGGACGGTTCACGGGGCCGTGCACGTCGAGCCCGACGCGGGAGCGTCAATGCCCGAGATCGTCGAAGCGCCGGTCGAGGAGCGGCGCCGGATGCGCTCGGTGATCGCGCTGATCGCGCTGTCGGGGGCGTACTACTTCGCCTACGGACCGGTCGAACCCGTGCTTCCCGCCTTTACCCGCGATCAGTTGCACGCCGGCAGCGGCGCCTACAGTCTGCTGTGGGTCGCGTTCGGGATCGGCGCGCTGCTCGGCCTTACGCAGTCGGCTCGATTCACCGGTCGACGGCCCGGCGTCGTGAACGCAACGGGGGCGGCGCTGTGGGCCATCGTCACTCTGCCGCTCGTCTTCTGCGCGTCCGTACCCCCGGCGGTTTTCGTTATGGTGCTCTCCGGGGTGATCTGGGGCCCGTACCTGGCGATCGAGTCGACCGCGGTCCAGCAGTGGACGCGCCCGTCGATCCACGGTCGGGTGTTCGGTGCTCAGCACGCCACACTCGCGCTGGCGACGCCGCTCGGTGCAGCGGTCGGCAGCCTGCTGCTCCTTCGGTTTTCCGGGACGACGGTCATTGGCATTTCGATCGCGGCCTGCTTCGTAGCCGGTGCCGTCGCTTTGTGTTTCCCGTCGATCCGCCGCCGTCCCGAGCTTTTCAGCGCGACCCCGCCGCCCCCGCCATGATCGAACTGTCGTGACCTGAGCACTTCGAGAATCTCGGGGGTTACGTGACGACGCGTGCGGCGTTACGCTCCGTCAACCGGAAGCGCTTTCGACCGCGACCCGGTCGAGGCGTGACAGCCTGCGAAGGAGGACCCCCGCATGAGCCTGTTCGCACGCCAGTCCACATCGGGCCGCCGATCGCGCAAACGCCTCGTTGCCATCGTGGTCGCCGGCGCGACCGTCGTTGCCGGCGGCCTGGTCGGTGGCTCGTTGGCCGCAGCGCAGGCGAGCGCGGCCGGGTCCGACAACTCCGCCGAGCGCGGTGGATTGCGCGACGTCCAGGCCAATCTGTTCGAGTGGAACTGGCCCTCGGTGGCCAAGGAGTGCAGGAATGTGCTCGGCCCGGCGGGCTACGGCGGCGTCCAGGTCGCACCCCCGCAGGACTCGGTCAAGCGGACTTCGCTGGGCAACGGCAGCGACACGATCCTGCATCCGTGGTGGGAGGTCTACCAGCCGGTCGACTACAACCTGACCAGTCGGATGGGCACCGAAGCGCAGTTCAAGGCGATGGTCGCGACCTGCCGGCAGGCGGGCGTGAAGGTCTACGTCGACGCGGTCGTCAATCACATGACCGGGCAGGGCAACACGTCCTACGGGGGTGTGACCTACAGCAAGTACAGCTACCCCGGCCTCTATGGCCCGGCGAACTTCCACAGCTACCCGGCCAATTGCCCGGTGCCGCCCGCGGCCGGCAGTACTGATCGTGAAGGGTCGATCGCCGACTTCAACGACTACACCCAGGTGTTCAACTGCGAGCTGGTCGGATTGTCAGACCTGCAGACCCAGACCGACTACGTACGCAACACCTTGGCCGCGTATCTGAACAAGCTGATCAGCTACGGCGTCTCGGGTTTCCGCGTTGACGCGGCCAAGCACATCGGCCAGACCGATCTCGCGGCTATCGAGGCTCGGCTGAACCGCACGGTTGACGGCACCAAACCCTCGATGGCACTCGAAGTGATGCCCGGTAGCCCAGGCCGGATCGCGCCGGCAGCATTCGAATCGGTCGGCACGCTGCTCGGCTTCGACTACGCCGATCAGTTGCAGTCCGCGTTCAAGAGCTACTCGAGTCCGCCCAACGACGGCAACATCGGTGACCTGCAGATCTTCGGTGAAGGTTCGGGATTACTCCCGAGCAGCAAGGAGTTGGTGTTCGTCGAGAATCACGACACCGAACGCAACGGGTCGACCCTGAGCTACAAAGACCCGAACAACACCATCGCCAACGAGTTCATGCTGGCGTGGCCGTACGGCACCGCGCAGGTGTACGCAAGCTTCGCCTGGACCACGTCGGACGACTCACCGCCGTCGGACGCCAACGGGCTGATCACCGACACGACGTGCGACAACATCACCTGGGTCTGCGTCGATCGCTACACCGGCGTCGCGAACATGGTCGGATTCCACAACTTCGTGGGCGATGCCCCGGTGGGCAACTGGTACGACGACGGCACCAACCTCATTGCGTTCAGCCGCGGCGACCGAGGTTTCTTCAGCACCAGCAACGAGAGCGCCGCCAAGACGGTGACGGTGTCGACGGGCCTGCCGCGCGGCACGTACTGCGACCGAATCCACGGCGCAGTACAGGCCGGTCACTGCTCCGGCCCCAACGTCACGGTCGACGCGCACGGCAGCGCAACGATCACGGTGAACGGCTACGACGCGGTCGCGTTCACGCTTGAGGATCGGGTGCGCTGAGCAGACGTCCGCGGGGTCGGCACATCTCGGCTGGGCCGACCCCGCGGACCTAGCGCCCCGAACCGCTGATCAATGGGTTGCAGTGGCGCTCGGAGTCGGTGCGTACGGGCTCGAAGGTACCGGGACGTCCGGCTCCTTGGCGCCGCCGAGGCTGTCGATCCGCTCGAGATCACCGACGAGGTCCGGTGCCTGTAATTTGGCCGCCACCGGCCCGAGAAGGGCGCGGGCCTCGGTGTCAGTGATCGAGGGTAATCGGAAGAGTTGATCGATCGTCGTTCGGTCGACCGCGGTCATCGCCGGATCATTGTCGGCGGTGGCGACGGCCGCGTCCCAGAAAGCGGTGGTGCCGGTCACGTGGGCGATGGCGGCGTTGAACTGGCTGGTCACCTTCAAGGTGTCGGCCAGGCCGTAGAAGTCGACGGCCAGGACGTTCGGTAAGACGTCTCGTTCGCTGATGCATTGTTCTAGGCGAGCGGTCAATACGCTCTGCGAATTCACCTTCCCGACCTCGGCCGGGTCCGGCGCGCCCCCGGACCGCAACCAGTGGTTGACGAGCATCAGCGGATTGCCGGCCTGGCCGCGATTGGGTTGACAGTTGAAGGCCGCGACGGACGTGAACGTATAGGGCGTTTCCTGCATGAGGTTGTAGGTCCCGACCAGCCACGGCACCTCGCCGCCGTGGCGCTCGGAGGTCAGGATTACGCGGCGTTCAGCTTGCTTCTTGCCCGGTGGCGGCGTCACCAGATCGAGCAGAGTGGGCATCGGCTTCGTCAGG
>JAFAWL010000001.1 GCA_019241805.1 Actinomycetota bacterium | reverse complement strand
CGGACAGGTGCTCGAGGATGCGACCGATCCCGCAGCCGATGTCGAGCGTGTGCCCGAGTGGCAGTCGCCGCATGTTGTAACGGTAGGGCGCCTGAACCGGTAGGAGACGCTTCCACCACACGGTCTGCAGGTCGATGAGACGCTCGGTGTAGGCGGCGTCCTTCGTGTCGGCGCCGGTCGAGTCGGGCTCCGGAGCGCCTGGGCGGTCGGGCATCCTGATACTCCATCCTGGCGGGTCTGCGGCCTCCCGATCTTAGGGCCGCTGAGCGCTAGGCTGAGGCCATGGAACCTGGTTCGACGGTCGGCGTCGCACCGCACACCATTTCTGTGGTGGTTCCCGTGTACCAGGGCCAGGCCACGCTGAGCGCGCTGGTCGCGGAGATCGAGCCGTACTTCAAGCCCTCCTTGACGAATGACGGGCATCTGTTCGTAGTGTCGGAGGTGTTGCTCGTCTACGACAACGGTCCGGACGACTCGGCGGCGGTGATGCGCGCGCTGGCCGAGCGGTTCGAGCCGGTGCGATGCATCTGGCTGAGCCGGAACTTCGGGCAGCACGCCGCCACCCTCGCCGGCATGGCCTCCTCCGGCAGCGACTGGATCGTGACGATGGACGAGGACGGGCAGCATGATCCCGTCTACATCGGGCGATTCCTCGACGTGGCTATGCGCGAACGGGTCGGCCTCGTTTACGCCGAGCCGACGAATCAGCCGCCGCACGGCTTCGCCCGGAACACGGCATCGGCGCTGACCAAATGGACGTTCACGCGGATGTTGCGCGGCGGCGACATCGGCAGCTTTCACAGCTTCCGGCTGGTACTGGGGGAGGTGGGCCGTAGCGTCGCCGCCTACTCCGGCGCCGGAGTGTTTCTCGATGTCGCGATGGGGTGGGTCAATCTGGGCGTGTCCCGCTGCCCCGTCGAATTGCGGGCCGAGGGCGCCCGACCGTCGGGTTACTCGACCCGGCGATTGCTGTCGCACTTCTGGCGACTGGTGCTGTCCTCCGGCACGCGCGGATTGCGCCTCGTTTCCATCCTGGGTTTGACGTTCGCGATCGGTGGCGTCGCCTTCGCGGCCTACGTCGTCATCGGCCGCATCATCGGCAGCACCAACTCGCCCGGCTGGGCGTCGGTGGTGGTGATCGTGCTGCTCGGCTGCGGTGCGATTCTGTTCTCCCTCGGCATCATCGCCGAGTACATCGGTGTCTCGGTGAACATGGCCATGGGTAAACCGCTCTACCTCATCGTGGGCGACCCCGGTGACGGCCCGTTGGGCCGACGCCCCGCGGTACCGGCCGCAACCGCTCCGCACGGCCCCGTCGAGCCCGGGTGAACCGACCCGTCACCTGGGTCATCGGAGCCGGCGGTCTGCTCGGCTCGTCCGCGGCCACGGCTTTCTCCAGCGCCGGCCCGGTCTGGTCGCCCGACGGCCCGATTCCCTGGGGAACTCCTGACGCGTCCTCGGCGCTGGTCTCCGCGGCCCACGAATTCTTCTCGCTCGTCGGTGATCGCGCGTGGCAGATCGCGTGGTGCGCGGGCACGGGCGTTGTGGGCTCTTCGGCCGACGACCTTGCCGACGAACGGGAGGCTTTCGGCTCGTTGCTGGCCGTCGTGGGCCGCCGGCCCCGGGCCAGCGCGCGAGGGGTTGCGTTCCTGGCCTCGTCGGCCGGTGGGGTCTATGCCGGATCGCGCGGGGCCCCGTTCGACGAACGGACTCCGGTCGCGGCCACCTCGGCCTATGGCCAATCGAAGCTTGAACTCGAGCGGATCGCCACCGAGTGGAGCCGACAGAGCGGGGTTCCGTTCGTGCTCGGTCGGATCTCGAACCTCTACGGACCGAATCAGAATCTCGGCAAGCAACAGGGCCTCATCTCCCAGATCTGTCGCTCGCATCTGCTCGGACGGCCGTTGTCGATCTACGTGTCACTGGACACCCTGCGCGACTACCTCTACGTCGACGACTGCGGCCAGTTGATCGTCGCCAGCTTGGACCGGGCCCGGCGCGAGGCCGTAGGCGCTGATCAGCGGGTCTACTGCAAGGTGCTCGCGACCCAGCAGGCCGTCACAATCGGCCATCTCGTCGCCGAGTTCAAGCGCGTGGTCAAATCCCGGCCGCGCGTCGTCTTCGCCGCATCGCCGAATTCACGCTTTCAGGTCCGTGACCTTCGGCTGCGCAGCGTCGTCTGGCCGGATCTCGACCGGGGTACGCGCACGCCGCTTGCGGCTGGCATCCGCCACACGATCGACGGGATTCTTCGGGCCCTGCAAGCCGGCTCGTTGACCTGACCGATCGCGCGGCTGGAAATGCCCGCGCGATCAAATGCGTCAGGAGTCGATCCGCAAATCGGTGCTGTAGAGCATGCCGGTCAGTCGAATCTTGACGTAGGTGTTCACCGTGTTGAGCAGCAAACTCCACGCCGCGGACGTCGACATGCTGGCACACGACCCGGCCTGCGCACAGGCCGTCACCTCGGTCATCGGCCCGGCGTAGGCGACCGGGCGCCCGGTCGCGTTGTAGCCGGTGAGGCTGATATTCGTCCACTGCCGGGCCTGGGCGTTGACGTAGATCTCCGGCATGGCCAAGGACCGCTGCGGGGACGCGCCGAAGGCGAGCTGATAGAGGCCGTCCAGCGTCCACGCGTAGTTGCAGCTGCCGGTGGTCGCGCCCAACGTGGTCGGGCACCCGTCGGCCGAACCGAAGAACAGGAATGACGCGCCGGTGGCGCCGAGGTAGCCGTTGAGCCAATCCGCGGCCTGGGCCATGCTTCCGGAGAACCCGGGCTCCATGTCGTTCGCGCCGATGATTTCCACCCCCTTCGGGGCGGCGTACGCACTCAGCGGATTGATGACGCCCGAGGCCCAGAGGGCGCCACCCGCCGCGCCGAGCAGGGTGTCGGGTCCGTCGTTATTCGTGCCGATGGCGACAGAGAGATGCGTCGGGGCGGCCATGCAGGCGGTGTAGCCGTCGATGTAGGAGCGGACGGCCGCGATGACGGCGGCGTTGCTGATGCGGATCGTCGTCACGGTGAGCTGAACCCCGTAGCCACCGTTCAGCGAGATCTGCGCGCCGAAGTCGAGCAAGGTGACGTAGGGATGACCGGCCGGGTTGGCGTGCGCGTCCGCGCAGCCCTCGTCCGTCATGATCGTGGCGTTGGTGGTGGTATTCGAGCTGAGGTTGCGGATGTAGCGGCTGGTCGAGGTGGGCGGCTGCGTCAACGTAACGTCGAAACCGCTCGGCGCCGCCACGCTGTAGTTGGCGGCCCAGATCGGCGTTCCGTTGGCCTGATAGATCACGAGGTTGGCGTCGTCCTGAACCGTCAGTCGGCCGCCGCTGGTTCCGACCGCGGAACTGCCCGTCGCGTAGAGCGCAGACCCTGACGAGGAGTAGACGACGAAGTTTCCGTCCGATTGCATGACCGCGAATGCGCCCGAATGGCCGGCGGTGTTCGTCGCCCACCGAGGTAGTCCGGCCTGGTACACGACGAAGTTTCCGTCACCTTGTTGGGTGGCGAAATTCGATCCGTTGGACGAATAGAACGCCTGGCCACTCGTGATCGTCTCGCCCTGGTAGAGCGCGCCGTTGGGCCGAGCGCTCGTCGGACC
>JAFAWL010000471.1 GCA_019241805.1 Actinomycetota bacterium | reverse complement strand
GCCTGGCAAGGCCGTGGATGTGACCGGGCCTGGCAAGGCCGTGGATGTGACCGGGCCTGGCAAGGCCGTGGATGTGACCGGGCCTGGCAAGGCCGTGGATGTGACCGGGCCTGCTCAAGCCAGGGACGTGACCGCCCGTCAGCCGTTGGCGAGCTTGGCCAACTGCTCGGCGCGGTCGGTGCGCTCCCAGGTGAAGTCGGACAGCTCCCGGCCGAAGTGTCCGTAGGCCGCGGTCTGGGCGTAGATCGGGCGCTTGAGATCGAGGTCGCGGATGATCGCAGCCGGCCGCAGATCGAAGACCTGGGTGATCGCCTCGGCGATCTTCTCGGCGGCGACCGTCTCGGTGCCGAAGGTCTCGACGAACAGACCGACCGGCTCCGCCTTGCCGATCGCGTACGCGACCTGCACCTCGACCCGGCGCGCCAACTGGGCGGCGACGACGTTCTTGGCGACCCAGCGCAGCGCGTATGCGGCCGACCGGTCGACCTTCGACGGGTCCTTGCCCGAGAACGCCCCGCCGCCGTGGCGCGCGTACCCGCCGTAGGTGTCGACGATGATCTTGCGGCCGGTGAGGCCGGCGTCGCCCATGGGGCCGCCGATCTCGAAGCGGCCGGTCGGGTTGACGAACAGTCGGTGCCCCGCGGTCTCGATCGACAGGTCGGCCAGAACGGGTGTGATGACGTGCTCGGCGATGTCGGGTTTCAGCAGCGTGTCGAGGTCGATGTCGGCCGCGTGCTGGCTGGACACCACGACGGTGTCGAGGCGCACCGGCTTGTCGTCGAGGTACTCGATCGTCACCTGGGTCTTGCCGTCCGGGCGCAGATAGGGCACGGTGCCGTCCTTGCGCACCGCCGAGAGCCGCTCAGCCAGCCGATGGGCCAGAGCGATGGGCAGCGGCATTAGTTCCGGGGTTTCGTCGCAGGCGTAGCCGAACATCAGGCCCTGGTCGCCCGCGCCCTGCCGGTCGAGTGGGTCGTCCTCACCCTCGACGCGCGCCTCGTAGGCGGCGTCGACGCCCTGTGCGATATCCGGCGACTGACTGCCGATGGAGACGCTCACCCCGCAGGACGCGCCGTCGAACCCCTTGCGCGACGAGTCGTAGCCGATGTCCAAGATGCGCTCGCGCACGATCGTAGGGATGTCGGCGTACGCCTCGGTGGTCACCTCCCCGGCCACGTGCACCTGACCGGTGGTGATCAACGTCTCGACCGCGACGCGGCTGGCGGGGTCCTGCGTGAGCAACGCGTCCAGGATCGAGTCGCTGATCTGGTCAGCGATCTTGTCGGGGTGACCCTCGGTCACGGACTCCGAGGTGAACAGGCGGCGGCTCACGCACACTCCAAGGTCTACGAGATGAACGGGTCTATGCGATCAACGGTCGATGAGGCGGACGGGGAAGGCTGTCGGTCGTTCGACGCGACCTGGGCGAGTCTAACTGGACAGGCGGGCGGAGACGGCATCCCACACAGCGGCGGCGAGCAGTGTCTTCGGGCCGTGGGCGAGCGTGACGTCCGCGGCGTCGGCACTGAGGATGACCGCGGCGTTGTCACTGCGGCCGAACGCGCGCCCCTGGCTGACGTCGTTGACGACGAGCAGGTCGCAGCCCTTGCGCTGCAACTTGACCCGGCCGTGCGCCAGCACGTCGCCCGTCTCGTCGCCGGTCTCGGCCGCGAAGCCCACGATGATCTGCCCGGGTCGCCGGGACTGGACGAGTTCGCGAAGGATATCCGGATTGCGGGCAAGAGGAATCTCGGTCGGCTCGGCCGCACCCTTCTTGATCTTGTGCTCGGCCGTCGCGGTCGGCCGGAAGTCCGCCACGGCAGCGGTCATCACGATCACATCGGCCGCCTGGGCCGCCTTCTCGACGACCTCGGCCAGCTCGATCGCCGAAACCACCCGGCGCACCTCGACCCCGGCCGGAGCGGGCAGCTCGACGTTGGCCGCGGCGACGACCACCTCGGCGCCCCGGGCCGCGGCGACCGCCGCGAGGGCGTACCCCTGGCGTCCGGAGGAGGCATTGCCGAGGAAGCGCACGGGATCGACGGCCTCCCGCGTGCCGCCGGCGCTGATCACGACCCGGCGTCCCTCGAGATCACGCGGCAGGGCATCGGGTCGGGTCAGCAGCAACTCGGCGAACTCGGCGATCTCGGCCGGCTCCGGCAGCCGGCCGGGACCGGTGTCGGTTCCGGTCAGACGACCCTCGGCCGGATCGAGCACGATCGCGCCGCGCCGGCGCAGCACGGCGACGTTGTCGACGGTGGCCGGGTGCTCCCACATCTCGGTGTGCATCGCCGGGGCGAACAGGACCGGGCAGCGGGCGGTCAGCAGGATGTTCGTCAGCAGGTCGTCGGCCTGGCCGTGAGCGGCCCGCGCCAAGAGATCGGCGGTCGCCGGCGCGACAAGGACCAGGTCAGCGGATTGGCCGAGCCGAACGTGCGGCACGTCCTGGGCGTGGGTCCAGACGTCCTCGTCGACGCGGTTGTGCGACAACGCCGCCCAGGTCGCAGCTCCGACGAAGCGAAGAGCCGCCGCGGTCGGCACGACGATCACGTCATGACCGTCCTCGGTCAGTTTGCGCAGCAGCTCGGCGACCTTGTAGGCCGCGATTCCACCGCCGACGCCCAGAACGACGCGGCGGGCGGGTCGATCGCCGGACAGGTCAGGCCTCGGCGGGTTTGAACTCGATCAGGTCCGTGTTGATCTCGCGAAGCGCGATCGAGAGCGGCTTCTCCTGCGGCGCGGTTTCGACCAGTGGGCCGACGTACTCCAGCAGACCCTCGCCGAGCTGGCTGTAGTAGGCGTTGATCTGCCGGGCGCGCTTCGCCGCGATGATCACCAGGGCGTACTTCGACTGAGTGCGGTCGAGCAACTCGTCGATCGGCGGGTTGGTGATGCCTTCGGGCGTGAATGCGGTTCCGGGCACAGGGTTCCTTACGTTCGGGGCGGGCTAGCCACACGATCGGCAAGACCGGCGCGGGCCGGACCGAAACCGGACCAGACCTGGACCGACCGGGCTAGACCGGACAGACTCGTTGTATCAATGTTACCAATTCCGCAGCCGCCCGGTTGACATCGTCGTTGACGATGACCTCGTCGAAGCGCCGCTGCGCCTCAAGTTCGACTCGGGCCAAAGCCAATCGCTGCTCCACGACAGCGCGCGATTCAGTGCCGCGCCGGCTGAGCCGGCGCTCGAGTTCGTCCCACGAGGGCGGAGCCAGGAAGACCAACTGCGCGTCGGGCACGGCGGCGCGGATCTGTTCGGCGCCTTGCAGGTCGATCTCCAACAGGGTCGGCCAGCCGGCCGCCAGCCGCTGCTCGACGGGGGCCCGGGGCGTGCCGTACAGGTTTCCGGCGAACTCGGCGTACTCGAGCAGGGCATTCTCGCGGACCAATTGCTCGAACTGTGCCCTGGAAACGAACCGGTACTGCACTCCGTCGATCTCACCGGGGCGGGGATGCCGGGTGGTGCACGACACCGACACCCAGACCTGCGGGTACTGGCGGCGCACGGCGGCCACAACGGTGCCCTTGCCCACTCCGGACGGACCTGACAGCACGGTCAGGCGGCTCGACATGGTCGAAGAAGTTACTCGTGGTCCACGCCCGGTGCCCGACAGCCCGCGGGGCCGATCGTGCACCCGATGCCGAACACCACGCGGTGAGGCGCATGATCGTGCGCGAGGCGACACTCGCGCCGCACCGGCACCGATACTCTCTGCCGGCGCGATCATCGTGCGCCGCGCGGCCGGACGACCAGGCCCTCATCGGCAGGCCCTCCGCGGCAGGCCCGAAGCGAAGGGAAGGACCCACGGCGGATGTCAGCGATTCGGGTAGGTGTGGTCAAGGAGGTCGCCCCGGGCGAGCGCCGGGTGGCGCTCACGCCCGACGTCATCGCCAAGCTCGCCGGGGCCGGGCTGGAGGTACTGATCGAGTCCGGCGCCGGCACCGCGGCCTGGTTCCTTGACGACGACTACGCCGCGGCCGGGGCCCGCGTGGTGCCGAGCGAGATCCTGTACGGCGAGGCCGACGTCCTGCTGGGCGTAGGACGACCGGACCTCGAACGTGTTCGGTCCGGGCAGGTCGTCATCGGGCTGCTCGGGCCATTACTCGAACCGGATCTCATGGCGCGACTGGCCCGACGGGGAATCACCGCGGTCAGTCTCGACGGGCTGCCGCGCACGCTGACCCGCGCCCAGGGGATGGACGCGCTCAGCTCGCAGGCCAACGTCGCCGGATACAAGTCGGTGCTGGTGGCCGCCGAACACTTCGACCGGTTCTTCCCACTGCTGATCACTGCGGCGGGCACGTCCAAGCCGGCGGCCGTACTGGTCCTCGGCATCGGGGTGGCCGGCCTGCAAGCGATCGGCACGGCCCGACGGCTGGGCGCGGTGGTGAGCGCCTATGACGTCCGACCCAATACGCGCGACGAAGCCCGTTCGCTCGGCGCCAAGTTCATCGAACTGAGTTCGATCGGATCGGCCGCGGGCGAGGGCGGCTACGCGCGAGCGCTGACGCCCGAGGAACAGGCGGCGCAGCAGGCCGAGCTCGCCGGCCATATCGCCCGCCACGATGTGGTGATCACGACCGCGCAGGTGCCGGGGCGCCGACCGCCCGAGCTGGTCACCGCCGAGGCGCTGGGTGCCATGAAGCCGGGATCGGTGCTGGTCGATATGGGTTCCTCGGCGCTGGGCGGCAACGTGGCCGGATCACGGCCGGGGGAAACGGTCGTCACCGAAGGCGGCGTCACGATCGTCGGAGCGGGCTCACTGGCCTCCGACATGGCCACGAGCGCGTCGGCGGCGTACGCGCGCAATATGGCGGCGCTGCTGCTGCACCTGGTCGTCGACGCGGCGTTGGTCATCGATCCGACCGACGAGATCCAGGCCGGCGTCGTGATCACCCACGGCGGAGCCGTCGTGCAGCCGGCGACCGCGGCCCTGCTGGGCGGCACGCAAGGATGACGCCATCGGCGAGAACAGAGGAGTGACGTCGTGACCAACGGATTCGTGGGCGACCTGACGGTATTCGTGCTGGCCCTGCTGGTCGGCTTCGAGGTGATCAGCAAGGTGCCAGCCACGCTGCACACCCCGCTGATGTCCGGTGCCAACTCGATCCACGGCGTCGTCCTCGTCGGCGTGGTGATCCTCTCCTCGTTCGTCACCGGCGCACTTGGCTACGTCCTGACCTTCATCGCCGCCGCGTTCGCCGCGGCCAACGTCGTCGGCGGCTACGCGGTCACCGACCGGATGCTGCAGATGTTCCGCAAGCGCCCGGTGCCGGTGACCAAGGAGGGGGACCGATGAGCAGCGCGGTCGACAACGGGGTTCGGGTCGCGTCACTGGCCGGAGCCGCCTGCTTCGTACTCGGCCTGCACCTGATGAACTCACCGGCGACCGCCCGTCGGGGCAATCAACTGTCGGCCTTCGGCATGGCAGTCGCGGTGATCGCGATCATCGTGTCCGTCTCGGACGGCGCAACGATGGACGCCGGCCGGTGGGGTGTGCTGATCGCGGGGGCCGCCGTCGGAGCGGCCGCCGGCTTGTACTCGGCCCGCTCGGTGAAGATGACGGCAATGCCGCAATTGGTGAGCCTGTTCAACGCGGTCGGCGGCGGGGCGGCCGCGTTGATCGCGATCGCCGACTACTTCCACGACACCCATCCCTCGGCCGGCAACGCCACGGCCACGGCGCTCGACGTGATCATCGGCGGGGTTACGTTCTCGGGATCGCTCATAGCGGCGGCCAAGCTGCAGGGCTATTGGAGCGGTTCCATCAGCTTTCCCGGCGGTCGGGTCGTGTCGGCGCTCTGCGCGCTGGCGGCGGTCGGGGCCGGTATCTGGGTCATCGCCGGCGCCCACAGCGAACTGGTGCTGCTGATCGTCATCGTGGCCGCGCTGGGCATCGGCGTTCTGATGGTGCTACCGATCGGGGGCGCGGACATGCCGGTGGTCATCTCGCTGTTGAACGCGTTCACCGGGACGGCGGTGGCCATGGCCGGTTTCGTGCTGGAGAACGCCACTCTGACGATCGCCGGCGCGTTGGTCGGTGCCTCGGGCGGGATCCTGACCAAGTTGATGGCCGACGCCATGAACCGGTCGGTGCTCAGCATCATGGCCGGCGGCTTCGGCACCGGCGCGACCGGAGTCGACCTCGGGGCCGGCGGCTCCGGCGGCAGCGTGAAGGCGATCGCCGCGGACGACGTCGCCCTGCAACTCGCCTATGCCAGCAAGGTCATCATCGTTCCCGGGTACGGACTGGCAGCCGCCCAGGCCCAGCACGAGATTCGGGAGCTGGCCACGCTGCTGGAGGAGCGCGGGGTGGAGGTGTCCTATGCGATCCACCCGGTCGCCGGTCGGATGCCCGGGCATATGAACGTGCTGCTGGCCGAGGCGAACGTGCCCTACGACCAGTTGCGCGAGATGGACGACGTAAATCCCGAATTCGATCGCACGGACGTCGCCCTGGTCGTCGGCGCCAACGACGTGACCAATCCGGCCGCTCGTCGGCCCGGCAACGCGGTGAGCGGTATGCCGATCCTCGACGTCGACCACGCCCGCAGCATCATCGTGATCAAGCGGTCCATGGCGTCGGGCTACGCCGGAATCGACAACGAGCTGTACGGCGATGCCAAGACCAGCATGTTCTTCTCCGACGCCAAGAAGGGTCTAGCGACGCTCGTGCAGGCAACCAAGCAGCTCGTGGGTTGACCGACTCGTCCCACCGGTAGGTTGTAATCATGAAATTTCGTCGGCTCGGCAATTCCGGCCTGGTGGTTTCGGTGGTCGGTCTGGGCACCAACAACTTCGGCATGCGCATCGACTTCGACCGCTGTCGCGAGGTACTGGACGCCGCCATGGACGCCGGAATCACGTTGTTCGATACCGCTGATTCGTACAACGCGTCGGAAGAACGGCTCGGCGAGCTGCTCGTCGGTCGTCGCGACGACGTGATCATCGCGACGAAGTTCGGCAGCAGTCTGCGGCGCGGCGGAAATCCCGGAAACGGCGAGGACTGGGGTGCGCGCGGATCGCGTCGCTACATCCGTCGGGCCTGCGAGGCGTCGCTGCGACGCTTGCGGACCGACTGGATCGATCTCTACCAGATCCACCGGCCCGACCCGGCCACCCCGATCGAGGAGACCTTGTCGGCCCTGGACGATCTGGTGCGCGAGGGCAAGGTGCGCTACATCGGCCACTCCAACTTCACCGGTTGGCAGACGGCCGAGGCGGAATGGGTCGCGCGCACCCACGGCTTCGAGCGTTTCGTCAGTGCGCAGAACCAGTACAGCTTCCTCGAGCGCGACATCGAGAAGGACCTCGTTCCGGCTCTCGAGCACTACGACATCGGCCTGCTGCCCTATTTCCCCTTGGCCAGCGGCCTGCTCACCGGCAAATACCGCCGGGGCGAGGCAGCGCCGGCCGACAGTCGCATCTCGGCGTGGGGGCGGGAATCGGTGTTGACCGACGAGACGTTCGACGTCGTCGAGGCGCTCGAGGGTTTCGCCGAGAAGCGCGGGATCAGCCTGCTCGACGTCGCCATCGGCGGCTTGGCCGCACAGCCGAGTGTGACCAGCGTGATCGCAGGAGCGACGACGGCCGCGCAGGTCAAGGCGAATGTGGCCGCCGGCGAGTGGGAACCGGACGTCGCCGACCTGGCCGAGCTCGACACCCTCACCGGCGGCGGCCACTGACGCGGGCAGCCGTCGGCCCGGGGGCCGGAGGCAGGTGTCAGGCGCGCAGGAACGAGTACTGAGCGGCCAGGCGTCGAGTCGCGTCGCGCAGCGCCGTCACATCCGGGCCGTACCGCAGCACCTCACGCGACACACTGGGCAGCACCGAGGTGCGTACCTCGCCGAATAAGCGACGCACGTCCTCGCTCGTGCCCCCCTGAGCGCCGATGCCCGGGGCGAGAATCGGGCCGTTCAAGCCGGACAGCTCGATGGCCTCGCCGCCGACCGTCGCGCCGAACACGACGCCGAACGACCCGAACGGCTCGGCGGCGGCGTTGCGCGCGCCGAGTTCGTCGATGACGAGCTGCGCCAGCGTCCGGCCGTCAGCGGCGATTGCACGCTGCACCTGCGCACCTTCAGGGTTCGATGTCCGCCCGAGCACGAACAGACCACAGCCGTGGGTCTCGGCCAGCTCGAAAGCCGGCTGTAGTGATCCGACGCCCAGATACGGCGACACGGTGATCGCGTCGGCCGCGAGCGGAGCGGCGGGATCGAGATAGGCCCGGGCGTAGGCCGACATCGTCGAGCCGATGTCGCCTCGCTTCACGTCCAGCAGCACGAGTGCGCCCGCGTCCCGACAGGCACGGACCGTCGTCTCCAGTACCGCCACGCCGGCCGCGCCGAACACCTCGAAGAAGGCCGACTGCGGCTTGACCAC
>JAFAWL010000332.1 GCA_019241805.1 Actinomycetota bacterium | reverse complement strand
GTCACGTGGTCGAGCAGCGTCGTGCCGAGAAAGAATCCGTCCGCGGGGAGCTCGGCGTCGCGTCCGTCGACGACGACGGTTGCCCCGGCGCTCGCGCCGGCCGCGATGTAGCCGGCAACTTTGTCGCGGTGCTCCCCGGTGATCAGGGGACCCATTTCGCTGTCCGGATCGGAGCCGTCGCCGATTCGCAACTTCGGCAGGCGCGCGGCGATGGCGTCGATGAGCCGATCGCCGCTGTCGCCCACGGCCACCGCGACCGAGATCGCCATGCAGCGTTCGCCCGCGGCGCCGTACGCCGCGGACACCGCCGCGTCCGCGGCCAGGTCGATGTCGGCATCCGGCAGGACGACCATGTGGTTCTTCGCACCGCCGAGGGCCTGAACCCGCTTGCCGTGCGCCGTCCCGGTCTCGTAGATGGCGCGCGCGATCGGGGTCGACCCGACGAAACTCACCGCGGCGACGTCTGGGTGCATCAGCAACGCATCGACCGTTTCCTTGTCACCGTGCAGGACGGTGAACACGCCGTCGGGCAGGCCCGCCCGCTGCCAGAGTCGGGCGAGGAACAATGAGGCCGACGGATCCTTCTCGCTCGGCTTGAGTACGAACGCATTGCCGGTGGCGATGGCGTTCGCGCACATCCACAACGGCACCATGGCCGGGAAATTGAACGGCGTGATGCCGACGACCACACCGAGTGGTTGGCGGATCGAGTAGACGTCGACGCCAGTGGCCGCCTGCTCGGAGTAACCCCCCTTGAGCAAGTTGGGCACTCCGGTGGCGAATTCGACGTTCTCCAAACCCCGTGCGATCTCACCCGCGGCATCGGCGAGAACCTTGCCGTGCTCTGCCGTGATGATTGCCGCTAGCTCGTCGGTGTGCGCATGCAGCAATTCACGGAACGCGAACAGGACCGCGGCTCGCCGCGACAGCGACGAGCCGCGCCACGCACGGGCGGCCACCAGCGCCGACGCGATCGCGCGGTCGACCTCGGCTACGGAGGCGATTGGCGCCGAACCGGTCTGCCGGCCGGTAGCCGGATTGAAAACCGGGGCGGTGCGCCCCGACGTTCCGTCGACGAGCGCGCCGTCAATCCAGTGCTGGATGGCGGTGGGCATGGCTGCACATTACGTGCCACTCATGGACCACACAATCCTTATTATGTTACGTTACAAAGTGTGATCGACGTACTGCGGAGCCATCTCGACGAGGCCAGCGCCCGCGGACTGGCACACGCCGTCAGCCGAGCGGTCGGCGACGGCTCGCTGGCGCCGGGTACCCGGTTGCCACCGATCCGGACCGTCGCGCGGGAGCTGCACCTCTCGCCGACGACGGTGAGCGGGGCCTGGAATCTGCTCGCGCGGTCCGGAACCATCCGCACCGACGGTCGGCGCGGTTCCTTCGTGGCCGGGCGGCCACGGACCGGCCCGGTCCGTTACCGGCGCGCCCTCGAACACGCGGCCCAATTCGAGCTCGACCTGTCGGCCGGCGTCCCCGACCCGAACCTCTTGCCGGAGCTGGCCCCGACACTGCGACGGCTGCATCTGAAGGCCGAGACACCGGAGACCTATCTCGATGAGCCGGTACTCCCGGAACTGCGCGATGTCCTCGCTGACGGCTGGCCGTGGCCGGTGGAAGCCATCACGGTGGTCGACGGGGCCATGGACGCGCTCGACCTCATCGTCACCTGTTTCGTGCGCTTCGGCGATCGGGTCGCTGTGGAAAATCCGTGCTTCCCGCCTCTGCTCGATCTGCTGGAATCCGCCGGTGCACTCGTCGTGCCCGTCGCCCTCGACGACGACGGGCCCGTGCCGGCGGCGTTGCAGGACGCCGTCGATATCGGCGCGCAGACGTTCTTCCTCCAGCCGCGCGCGCAGAACCCGACCGGCAGCGCGTTGAGCGAGCGCCGCCGGGACGAGCTGGCTCGGATCCTGTCCGGCGGGGATGTTCTCGTCATCGAAAACGACTCCGCCGGCGACGTTGCCGCGTCCGAGCTGGTAAGTCTGGGGACCCGACGACCGCAGCGCACGGTGCACATCCACAGCTTCTCCAAGTCGCATGGACCGGATCTGCGGCTCGCCGCCGTCGGAGGCGCAGCCGAGGTGGTCGAGACGCTGGTCGAGCGACGTCGGCTCGGCCAGGGCTGGACGAGCCGCCTGCTCCAGCGGATTCTGCTCGACCTGCTCGTGCACCGGGAGGCGATTCAGCAGGTCGAACGCGCCCGCCGGACCTACGCCCGGCGCCGGTCGTCGCTGGCCCGGGCGCTTGCGGACGAGGGCGTCGCGGTTGGTGGTCGCGACGGCCTCAACCTCTGGATTCCGGTGCTCGACGAACCCGCCGCTCTCGTCGCGCTCGCCAGTCGGGGCATCGGCGCCGCCGCCGGAGCGCCGTTCTTGGTCGATCGGGGCGACGCGGCCTTCATCCGCGTCACCTCGGGCGTATTGGCCGACGGCGCGCGTGATGTCGCGCGAGCGGTCGCACTCGCCGGTGCCGCTCCGGCGCCGGCAGCCCGGCGGTAGGTTGCCGACACGCGGTTACCCGGTTACCCCCGACATCGGCCTGGCGAGGAGGCGCTCATGCATCAGTTCATCGATGGCTCATACCGTGCCGGGCGGGGTGAGCGGATGCCGATCGAGGATCCGTCGACGGGGCAATCCTTCGGTGAGCTCGATCTCGCCTCCGACAACGACGTCAACGACGCGGTCGTCGCTGCTCGCCGGGCCTTCCCCGAGTGGTCGGCGGCGGCCGTGGCCGGCGCGCTGAGCAATTCCGGTCAGGACTGCACCGCCGCTACCCGGGCCTACGTGCAACGCCCGCTCTACGAACGCTTCGTGGCCGGAGTGGCCGAGTGCAATCGGAAGTCTTCGGACCGGTGCTCGTCGTGCTGCCCTTCGAGTCGGACGACCAGGCCATCGCACTCGCCAATGACACGCCTTACGGGCTGGCGGCATCGGCCTGGACGAGAGATATCTACCGGACGCTTCGTGCAACGACGCAGAGCCGGGCCGGTGTGGTGTGGGTCAACGACCACATCCCGATCGTCCGCGAGATGCCGCACGGGGGTTACAAACAATCGGGGTACGGCAAGGACATGAGCCGGTATTCCTTCGACGACTACACGATCGTCAAGCACGTGATGTTCGACCGAACGTCGGTGGCGGCCAAGCCGTGGCGCCGGACCGTCTTCACCTTGCCGGCCTGATCGGAAGCGACGGTACGGCGCCTCAGGCCGCCTTGGACGGTGTCCAGAAAGCGGTCGTACGCCGCCGCTCGGGATCGACGGCGACGACGAGGTAGTTACCGTCCCGGTGCGGACCCAGCCCGAGTCGCTCGGTCGGCAGGATCGCACCCGACAGCGGCAGGCCGCGGACGGTGACGGTCGAACCTGACCCGGGACCTTGAACCAGGCGTACCTCCGATTGGGCCCGATCACCGCCCTGCCAGCGCCGGGTCGGGCGGCCGTCACGAGGTCGACGCACGTACCAGACGGCTGCGAAGAAAAGCAGCATGCCGATCACCACGAGGCTGGGAGCGAGCACGAAACACCTCCGCGGGCCGAACGCCGCGACCATCGGCCGGGCGCCCTCATAGTTGACGTGCTTGTGCCCGCACACGCGTGGTGCGAAACCGCAGACCGAAGCAAAGTTCTTTTGCACATTGAAATTCGCTACCAGTTGCCTGCGAAGTAGTTTCCAAGTTAAGGTTTGTGCATCAGGCGGTACACGACAGATCGCTATACGGGGGTTAGCGATCGGTCAATCGGGGGCACGCACGTCACCGCCTGCAGCGCAGAGGCGCCTAGCCGTTCGATCGGGGGTTCGACGGCTGGGCGCCTCTGTGTCATCTGCGGCTGTCGCCACTCTGGCGATCCGATTGCGCGGCCGCGTCGATCTGCGCGGCATAACCAGCGCGCAAGGCTGCGAGACTGGCTGGCGGCGTGATCGTGACGGCCTCCCCGGCCCGCGGACGCGGGTGAGATCCGCGGTAGCCGTTCGACGACCATTCGACGATCCGGTCGCCGACGACCACGCACGCAGTGTCCTCCCGCACAACGAATGCTCCGTCCGGCAGGTCGCGCCAGGAAAGTCGGTGGAGGCGTCGCTGTCGGGTACCTGTCAGCACACGTTCGGCGTGCAGTTGCCGATTCATCTGCTCCGCCGAGGGCGCCGGTCTTCCGAGGCCCGTCGCCCACGCGTCCCGGTACGCGACGTAGGCGGCGCGCCGGCACTCGGCGCAGGGACGATGACCCGCCGCGAAGGACACGGCCTCGTCGTGGAAGTACAAGTGGGTGTAGCGCCCCGGGAGCCACTGCTCTCGCCGCCGGTCGCGGAACCGGAGTGCACACGTGATCCAAAGGTTGCTCGCCCAGGGCCGGACGATTTCGTGGCCGGAGTGCAGCACCCCGCGGTTGCCGGTCCAAGCCCCTCGTAACCCGATCGCGACGACGTCGCCCAGTGGCGTAACGCGATTGCGCGCGGACACTATGGCCTCCCGGCGTCGTCGTGGATAGCCACGAGTCTGGCCTGACTGCCTGACATCGGTGCACTGCACCGCACCGCACCGCACCGGATCGTTGACGGCGCGACGAGACGACCTCAGGAACGGGGTCGGCCCAGTCGTGGTGCGACCGAGACTCGGGAGTGACGATGACCGTGCCGACCGGCGTCGTGAGCGTCGTTGACGTGCTGCTCGCCGCATTCAACCGAGGTGATCTCGTCGCCCTGCGAGCAGTCCTCGCCGACTACCTCGTCGCGTGGGTGACCGAGCGCGACGCCTTGTGGGGGCTGACGGCCGACGTATCGTCGAGGTAGCCCAAGATGCAATGTGGAGGCAGTCATGCCGATTCCGGCCCGACGATTCGGTCGGCCGCTCACCAATCCCTCGGCGAAAACCGGCCGACTATCGTCGGCTGAAGCCGACGAGCATGGCGACCGAGCCGAACCGGAACCGAAACTGCTCGACGCGCAAGCCAACAGTTCGGAGCGCGACCAGCACACCGAGCCGCCACACTCGTGATGAAATGGCGGCGTGACCCGGTACGTCGCCTTCCTGCGCGCGGTCAACCTTGGTCGCCGAAAAGTAGCCATGGCCGACGCTCGGGCCGAGCTGGTCGGCCTCGGTTACGAGGACGTCACCAGTTACGTCAACAGCGGAAATCTGTTGTTTCGCGCGGCCGGAAAGTCCGCCGCCATCGAACGCACGATTCGTAGTGCCCTGGAGGATCGCTTCGGGTTCGAAATCACGACATTCGTGCGATCAGCTGCCCAGGTACGCGCGCTCGTCGACGGGAAACCGTTCGGTTCGATCGCCGCCGGTCACACGCACTTCGCGTTACTGACGTTGACCCCAATGACCGCGAGCGAAAAGAAGGCCGTCGAGGCTTTGTCGAACCAGCACGACACCGTGGTCGTCGAGGGCCGTGACGTGCACTGGCTCATCCGGTCGAAGTCGACTGAGACGACGCTCGGGCCGGTGCAGTGGAGCAGTGCGTTACCCGACAATCCGACGACGGCGCGGAACATGACGATGATGACGAAGCTGGCGCAGCGTCTCTAGCGCTCGAGCTTTCGGGTCGACATTGCGAGCGGGAATCAGTCGGTCTCGGGCACACAACGACAGGTCGCGGTCCTTGACACGTTCGACGAGCTCGACGCATCGCTGGACGTCGCGTGAAGTGAGGTGAACTCAATTCTGGTAACGCCGGGCGAGCGCCCGCAGGGTCTTCGTCATGGCGTCGGCATTCTTGGCCGGATAGCCCAATCGTTCCAGCACCTTGGGTGAACGGGCTGAGCTGTAATCAAAGGTCTGGGTGACCTCGGTCGTGGTGGAATCGATCTCACGGAATTCCCAGCGCCAGTGATGGCCCAGCGGGTGAGCCCACTCCAGCACGTGGTCGTCCTCGAAATCGACCACGGTCGACGTAATCCTGTACGGCACGAGCCCGAACCGCATTCCGACTGTGAACCGCATCCCCTGGGCCAGCCGATGCGGTCCCGTGACCGGCACGTCGCGAACCGTGCCGGAGCCGTCGAGTTCCGGGTGTCGATGGGGGTCGGCGACGAGTGTGAACAGTTCAGCCGCCGAAGCCGACACGATTACGCGGCGGGCGAGCTTGTGCTCACCGGCGTTGACGGTGATCACGGCAGGCTCGCTCATGCGATCGAAGCTACCCGGTCCGTGGCGGTGCCCGCGTCCGAGGACGCGGCACCGTGAAAGAACGGGTTGGCTAGCCGACCGTGTAGCTGTAGGGCAGGGTGGCGATCACGTCCCCGGTCGTGATGAACGATCCGTTGGCGGCGATGAACGGCGTGGTGACGACGTTCAGCACGCCCGAGACCTGGCTGCCCTTGGCGCCCGTCGGCGTGACGGTGACCTTGATCGTCACCGTCTGACCGGGCTGGACGATGACCGGCGTCGGGTTCGGCGCGGTCGGGTCCACGGCAACGAGGTACGGGTCGCCCGTCGAGCTCGTGACCGATCGGTCGAAGGCGAGCGTCGTGGCGTTGCCGACCTCGGTGGTCGATCCGGCCGGGGCGCCGCTGTCACCGAACGGCCCGATCTCCTGCACGTAGGTGCCCCAGTAGCCCTGGCCGACGTAGGCCGGAGCCTTCTCCCGGACCGTCGCGGTCGAGATCGTGCTGCCGTTCTGGGCCTGCTGAAGATCGCCGAACAGGTCGATGCCCCCCGCCGGCGACTGCAGCTCGACCTGGGCCGGCACGGTCGACGCGGCTGACAACGCGAACTTCTGCGTGTCCGGCGGCACCAACCAGTAGGGCACGGAGGCGAGATCGTCCACGCTGAGCGGCAACGGGAACGTCGCGCCGGCCAGCTGGGGCGACAACTGCACTGTCTGTTGCACATTCAGGCGAGCGTCGAGCCCTACCGCGATCGGTTCCGGACCGGGGTTGGTGACCGTCACCGTCGCCGGTTGGGCGCTGCCGGATCTGACGGCGGCCGTGGTTACGGTGCCGTTGATGCTCGCCGCAACCCGGTTGAAGGCGACGGTACCGGTGAACGTCTGCGACAGTTCGTTGCCCGAGACCGGGTTGAGTACGACGACCACGTAACGCCACCGACCGGCTTGCGGCTTGGCGACGAAGTTCGCCACGGCCCGTCCCTGCGCGCCGGTGATCAGGTTGTTGCTATTGGTCGACGGTGTCTCGCCGTTCGGATCGACGAGGATGCCTTCAATCGTGTCCCCCGGATCTTTCGCCAACGTAAGGCCGACATCCAGATCGTGCTGGCCGGCCGGCACGTCGAAGTCGAAGGCGAACGTCTGGGCCGGAGCGAGCGCCCGCGCATTACCGCCGGTGATCGTTCCGGTGAATGTCCCGGTGCCGCGGGCGTTTGTCGGCACTACGGCCCGAACGATGAGCGGCACCGCCACCTGGTGGCCCGATGAAGTAGCCAGCGCCATCGTGTAGTCAGTGTCGCCGCCGACCGATGGAACAGGCACTGAAACCGACACGTCCCGGCTTGCTCCCGGGGCCAAGGTGAACGGGCCCGGGCTCACCGACCCGACCGGGATCGCCCGTTGGGAATCGGTTGCCAACGTGACGTTCCCGGTGAACCCGGCCGCACCGTGGTTCGTGTAGAGCACGGCCGTCCACGTACCCGCAGCCGGTTGGCGGACGTCGACGTTCGCGTAGTTGGCCGGCGCCGCGCCGCCTTGTGGTCGACTGTTCGCCTCGTAGGTGCCATCCGGTGCGAACAAGCTGAGCCGCACGACCGGTCCGGCCTGGTTCGGGCCGGCTCCGCTGGCCCACAGCAGGCGGGCTTCCAGACGATCGGTACCGGCCGGCACCGTGAACGTCGTCGTCTTGTAGACCCACGGAGCTCCCGTAGTCGGGTAAGGGACGGTCTGCGCGCTGCTCGCGTCGATCGCTACGGTCTGCGCCTGCGTACCGGTCAGCGATGCGTAACGACGGGTCGAGGGAAGCACGGTCAACGCCGAGGTCCCGACGTTGGTGACCGTGACCTTGCCCGTCTGCGTGCTACCCGGATCGCCCTCGAGGGTCAGTTGGTCGCTCGACAGCGCGATGTTGGACGACAGCCCGGCCGGCGCAGTCTTCGCGCCCGGCCACGTCTGCGCCGCCTCGACAGCCGCCAGCGCGTCGATCCGCCCGGAACCCTGCTCGATGCCGGGCATACCCAGGTCATGTGCCGTGCTGGTGATGATCTGTTTGACGATCGCCGGCGTCGGCGAGGCCGCGCCATGGGTCTTGCGGTATGCCTGGATCACCAGCGCGGACACGCCGGCTGTGAACGGCGCCGACTGGCTTGTTCCGCCGAAGGCCTGGAACGGCGACAACCCGCCGTGGTAATTGGTGCACGCAGTGAAGTTGCCCGAGTCGTCGCAGACGGCCCAGTCGGCCTCGCCCGGCGCGGAGATGTCGATCGTGCGGCCGTTCTGTGTGATGCCCGCCGACGACAGTGAGGAGATGTTGTCATCGGCCCACTTGCCGTTGCCGAAGCGCGTCGCCAGCGCGTAGCCGGTCTGCTCGTACAGTTGCGAGTCGGTCGTCGCTCCGGCCGAGATCAGGAGCGGGTCAGTGCTCGGGTTGCCGATCGTGCTGGTCGTGCCGGCGTCACCGGTCGATACAGTGACCGTGACGCCCGCCTTGACCGCCTGATCGTCGAACAGCTGGATGGTGTTCCGCGCGCCGCTGTCCGGGTAGATGTTGCCGCCGAACGACTCGTTGATCACGTCGACGTGCGCCGTCGTGACCGCGTAATCGATCGCCTGCAGGATCGCCGAGTTCGGCAGAAGTTCGCTGCCTGCCTTCAAGGCGACGATGCTCGCGCCGGGCGCCACACCGACGATCCGGATGTAGC
>JAFAWL010000327.1 GCA_019241805.1 Actinomycetota bacterium | reverse complement strand
CGCGTCCGGCCCGAGCGGCGACGCGTCGGCCTGTGCGAGCGCGTAATCGATGTTGGCTTGCACCCAGGCGGCGCCGGCTTCATCGCTCGGCCGGACGACGAAGACCGGCGGGAAAACCGACAGGCGCGGATCGAACAACACACTGTCGCTGTGCAGGAAACCGCAGACGATGTCGGTGCGCGCGCCCGCGCCGCCGTGCCGGATGATCGGCATCGTCGTCCAGGGTGGCGCCGTCATGATCGAGGCGAGCGGTACCGACACGCTGTCGCCGATGCCGCCCATCCGGTGTTGATCCGCGTACGGAAGCACGATCACGTCGTGCGCCGAGGCCCAGTGCCGATCCCCGTCACCGACCTGCACCCAGCAGGTTCCGGACGCGACGAGGTGGAAGAGCACCACGCATTCACTGCCGGGCCGAAGGATCTGCGCCGTCGCGGCGCCGGGCAGCGACTGATACGACCACGGGTCCGAGTACTCGGCCCGCAGGAAGATCGCCCCCGCTAGTCGCAAGCGCTGCAGGGCGGCGGTGAGCGCGACGTCGGCTATTCGATCAGCGACGCCGGTCGCCTGGTCATGGCCGATCAGGTCATCGGACACGAGGCTGATAGTGGCACATCGAGAGTCGTTGTGGACCACGGAAAGAGGAGCACAAATGTCGCTGTACATGGACATCCACACCCTGCCCGGACCGGTCGGGCTGACTGACGCGGCGAACGCACATGCGGCCGATCTGCAGACTCAGCAGCGCTACGGCGTCAACTATCTGCGGTATTGGGTCGACGAGCAGGCAGGCAAGATTTTCTGCCTGGTCGAAGCCCCGGACGCGGAAGCAGCCGCGAGCGTGCACCGCGAGGCCCACGGTCTGGTCGCCGACCAGATCTTTAGTGTCGCCGAAGGCGAGTGATTCATATGGTCGCCGAAGGCGAGTGAGTTCACGCCTACGCCGAAGGCAAGTGATACCAGCGGCGCCGCAGCCGCCTCAGTGGCGGCGCGGCGCGGCTCGGATCAAACGGATCGATCCGAACAGCATCACGAGGCAACCGATGATGCTCAGGCCCACGCCACCCGAGGGATGCCAGTGCACGGTCACCGGCGACCCGAGGGGATCGTCCACCTGCACGCCGGCGTAACCCACCGCGGTGAATAACGAATATCCGGCCACGCCGAGAGCCGCCAGTACTACGCCCACGATGGCGAAGCCTTTACGAGCGGCGTCCTGGGTTGCGATCAAGGCGACTCCCGCGAGCACGAGGCCGAAAACGAAGGACACGTGCAAGGCGTCCGGCTTGACGTAGAACGCCGTCAATCCGTCGTCACCTTCCTGCTTGGACACGAACGGTATTAGTGCGCCGATGGCCACAGCGGCGGCGCCCGCGAGCGCGACATACAGACCGTGGGCCGGAGTGCGGGAAGAGCCCGGCTGATACGGCGCCGGATAGGACCCGTACGGTCCGCCCGGGTAGAAACCTGGCCGATACGTGGTGGGTTGAAATTGGCTCGGATATTGGTTCGACGGATATTGGTTCGACGGATATTGGGGGGCCTGGTTGTGGACGTCTTGCGCGTCGGCGCGCACCCAGCTACGACCGTCCCACCGCATCCAGCCCTGGCCTTCGACCCACTGCATCGACCCGTCGGCCCACGAGGGCGGCGTCGCTGACATGTTTCCCCCGATCAGTCATGCCTGGCTGATCATCATGGGGGCTGCCGAGCCGGCGGGGAAGAGTTCAGCACTGACACGTTGATTACGATCCGGCGCCCGGGCGGTGATCTTCCGGACGATCGGGTGATTTGGCCGGTCGGTTAGCGGCCGATCGGATCAGCCGGGATCCGTGGGTGCGTTCAGTAGTTGGACGCTGTGTTCGTGTATCGAGGTGGCGAGGGCGCAGAGCAGCCGCGCGGCCTCGTCCGGATCATTAATGTCGGCGTCGGTCAGCGAGATCTCGACCCGTCGACGGTTCTCCCGGGGCACGCTCCGTTGTGCGAAGCCCCCGCCTTCGAGTCGATCAAGCAGCGAGGTCATGCTGCTTCGGCTCAATCCGACCCGCGCGGCCAATTCGCCGGCGCTCAACGACCGCTCACCGCGAAGGTAGCTGAGCGCAATGGTGTCGACCACGCTGACGCCGAGTCGGCGAGCAACCGCGCGGCGCAATCTTCGCCGGCCAGAAGCACCGTCCGCACCGCCGAGGTTGTCGCCACCAGGTTGTGATGGTCGGCGAAGCAGGAGTTTTGGCTTGGTGTTACCGGTCGAGCGCCCGCCAATCCGGCCCTCCGGCGAGGCGCGTGTTCGGGGCCGACGGCGCTGTCCTGTCGGCGCGCCACGGCGCGCTCCGGGTGGCGGCCCACGGCAACCTCCAGGCTCATCGTCACGGGAAGGTCACCGTCGACCGTCCTGGTGCGTGTCGTAGATGTCGTACGAAACGGTCGAGCTTGCTCGTCGAGAATTTGCGTACTCCGAGGTCGCGCTATCGAATCAGCACCGCACCGGTCGTTCGCTCAGGATCAGGTACCGCCGGGATCCACATCGTGCTTGACCCTCATGGTCAGCGGCAGCGCTAGCCACAGCGTTACGAGCAGCAGTGCGGCGACGACAGTCGCGATCGTCGCCGCGGTGCGCCCCCGGACGACATCGAAGATCAGCAGGACGACACCCACGATGGCCAGGCCGAGTAACGCCGTGCCGGCCAACGCCAGTTTGTGGGCCATAGCGACCATGGCGCGACGGGCATGGCGCCGGAACAACAGTCGGTGCACAGCGACCGGGGCGATCAGCAGGCCGGTGGCCACGATCGCGCAAGCCACCGTGGTCAGGTAAACGTCCTTCTGAAAGTCCGACAGCTGCGCGAAGCGTTGTTGGAAGGGCAGGGTCAGCAGGAATCCGGTCAGCAGTTGGACGCCCGTCTGCACGACGCGCAGTTCCTGCAGCAGGTCACCCCAGTTGCGGTCGAGTCGCTCGGTCGGTGTCTCGTCGCGGGCATTGGCGTCCCAGGCCTGGTCCGACTCCGGATGCTCGACCACAGACCAACCATAGGACGTCAGCGAGCGCGGCC
>JAFAWL010000139.1 GCA_019241805.1 Actinomycetota bacterium | reverse complement strand
TCGCCGGTCGTGCGGGTCGCGCGGCGGGCCGGTGCGACCGAGCCGACCTGACTGGCCCGGATCGCCAGCCGCCGCGAGTGGAAGGCCGAGCCGAGTGAGACCGTGACCGACCGGTCGCCGTACCAACTCAGATCCAGCACGTTTGCCTCCGGAGCGAGCAGCGACAGCGCGAGCTGCAACCCCTCGCCCGACGCGCTGGTGTGCACGACCAGGTCGAGTTCACGAGGCGCATCCGGCGGGGCGGCGAATTCGACGCCGAGCGCCGGCGCGATCTCGGCCCGCGACAGGTCGACGTCGACGAGCGTCACCTGGACGGCCGGGAACTGCGCGAGCACCCGGGCCACCGTGCAGCCGACCATGCCGGCGCCGACGACGGCGACGCGATCTCCGAGCAGCGGCGGCGCGTCCCAGAGCGCGTTCACGGCCGTCTCGACAGTGCCGGCGAGCACCGCCCGGCGAGCGGGTACCTCTTTCGGCACGGGCACGACGGCGCTGGCCGGCACGACGTAGCGGGTCTGGTGCGGGTAGAGGCAGAAGACCGTCTGTCCGGTTCGAGGCCCGGCTTCGACGACGCCGACGTTGAGGTAGCCGTACTTCACCGGTCCGGGGAAGCTGCCGTCCTGGAAGGGTGCGCGCATCGCGTGGATCTGATCGGCGGGCACGCCGCCGCGGAACACCAGGGCTTCCGTGCCGCGGCTGATGCCGGTATGCAGGGTGCGCACCAGGACGTCGGACGGGCCGGGATCGGCCAGCCGCACCGGCCGGATCTCGCCCCGGCCGGGCTCGGCCACCCAGAACGCTCGGGCGTCACGCTGCACGAGCGGCCTCCTTCGGCACGGTGTGGACCGGTGGGCCTGAACCAGGGTGGACCGGCGTTCGTGTGACTGTGTACACCACCAACACGGAGGCAGCGTGCGATCCGTTCGCGTCGGGCTCGGGCTCGGGCTGGAGCTGGGCTCGGGACTGGCGGCCGGACTGGGGCTGGGACTGGCGGCCGCGGCCGTCGTCCTGGCGGCGCTCGCCCTCGGGCTCGGTCTGTCGCTGCCGGCCTGCGTCGTCGGGGTGCTCGTCGGGCTGACCGCGGTCGGATTGCTGGTGCGTGGTCTGTCCCGGCGGGGCGTAGGCCGTTTGCCCCCGGCCGACCGGGTGACGCTGCTGCGTACCGCCCTGGTGGCCGGGGTCGCCGCGATGGTGGCCGATTCGTTCGTGCGGCCCGTCGACGTCGGGGTGTTCGTCCCGATCGTGGCAGTCGCGCTCGCGCTGGACGCCGTGGACGGTCGGGTCGCTCGCCGCACGGGCAGTGCGTCGGCGCTCGGCGCGCGTTTCGACATGGAGATCGACGCGCTACTGATCCTGACCTTGAGCGTCTATGCCGGTGGGCTGGTCGGCTACTGGGTGCTGATGATCGGCGCGGCCCGCTATCTCCTGCTCGGGGCGACGCGCTTGGTGCCCTGGCTCGGTGCGCCGACGCCGCCGCGGTACTGGGCCAAGGTCGTCGCCGCGGTGCAGGGCATCGTGCTCACTGTGGTCGCCTCCGATCTGCTGCCGCGGCCCGTCGCGGCGACGCTGGCGGCCATTGCCTTCGGGCTGCTGGTCGAGTCGTTCGCGCATCAGGTGCGATGGTTGGTTTCGCGACATGGACGGCCGGTTGTGGCGTCGCGGCCGGAGCTGGCCGGAGCGGGCCGTGGCGTCTGAGCTACCCGCGGACGAGTCCGGCGACGCCGACGCGGTCGGCCGCCGGTCAACGTTTCGGTCGGTGCTGCGGACGGTGCGTCGGTATCTGCGTCCGGTGCTGATCGGTCTCGCCTTCGTGATCGTGTGGGTCGCGCTGGTACTGCCCGATCGCCTTGATCAGCTCACCCCGCTCGCGTTCGTGCGCGTACCGGTCGAGGGTCTGGTGCTGGTGGCGATCGGGTTAGTGCTGCCGCCTCGGATCCGACGCATCTTCGCCGGCGTCGTGGGCTTCCTGCTCGGTGTGCTCGTGCTGCTCAAGGTGCTCGACATGGGTTACTACGACCAGCTCGACCGCCCGTTCAATCCGATCATCGACTGGAGCAGCATCGGCCCCGCGATCGGCGTGCTGCGCGATTCGGTCGGATCGTTGTCGGCCGACCTGATCGTCATCGCGGCGATCGTGCTGTCGGTGGTCGTCCTGATCGCGACGACGGGGGCGGCCGTGCGCGTCACGACGGTCTCGGCCGGCCGGCGGCGGATCGCCGTGCCGGTGATCGGCGGGCTGACCTGCCTCTGGGTGCTGGGCGCCACCACCGGCGTGCAGTTACGGCCGCACACACCGCTGGCGGCGCGGGCGGCGTCGAACCTGGCCGCGGTCGAGGCGCGCGACGTGCACACGGCCGTGCAGGATCAGCATCGCTTCGAAAGCCAACTGGTGTCGGGTGATTCGCGGCGCTCGACCCCGACGTCAAATTTGCTCACGAGCCTGCGCGGCAAGGACGTTATCATCGCGTTCGTCGAAAGTTACGGCCAGATCGCCGTGCAGAACACGTCCTTCTCGACCGGCGTCGACGCGGTCTTGCGCTCGGGGACGAAGTCGCTGGCGACGGCGGGCTACCAGTCACAGAGTGCGTGGATGAACTCGCCGACGTTCGGCGGCATCAGCTGGCTCGCGCACTCGACGCTGCAGTCCGGTCTGTGGATCGACAACCAGCAGCGCTACAACCAGTTGATCACGAGCAACCGGTGGACGTTGAGTGACGCCTTCAAACAGGCCGGCTGGCGAACGGTGTCCGACGTGCCCTCCGATGCCGGGCCGTGGCCGCAGGGCACGTCGTTCTATCACTACGACACCCTCTACAACCAGAAGAACACCGGGTACGCCGGACCGAAGTTCAGTTACGCCGCCATTCCCGACCAGTACACGTTGAACGCGTTCCAACAAGGGGAGCTGCAACCGGGGCACGCGCCGGTGATGGCCGAGATCGACCTCGTGTCGTCGCATACGCCGTGGACACCGTTGCCGCACATGGTCGGCTGGGACCAACTCGGTGACGGCTCGATCTTCGACCCGATGCCGGCGCAGGGTCCGACACCGGGTCAGTTGTGGCAGAACGCCGACGACGTCAAAGCCTCGTACGGGCAGTCGATCCAGTACTCGATCACCTCGCTGATCTCGTGGCTCACGACTTTCCGCGACCCGAACCTGGTGCTGCTGATGCTGGGTGACCACCAGCCGGCCACGATCGTCAGCGGCCCGAACGCCACCCACGAGGTGCCGGTCTCGATCATCTCCGACGACCCGACGGTGTTCGACCACATCGCCGCGTGGAACTGGCAGGACGGCTTGCTACCCGACGCGCAGGCACCGGTGTGGCCGATGGACAGCTTCCGCAATCACTTCCTCGACGCCTTCGACGCACCACCGGCCGCTAAGGCCGCCGGAACGCGTCACTGACGGCACGCACCCACTCCCACGGCACGCACGGCCCGGTGAGGAAGGAAGGTCCGCATGACGACGAGGTCCGCTCCGGTAGCAGTGCGCGCCCGAAGCCCGATCTTCAGTGCACTGGTCGGGTTGGCCTCGATCGGCATCCTGCTGCAAGGCGTGTGGGCCGGCATCTTCATCCGATCCGGCCACGCCAACGACGCCACTTGGGTGCACGTACACGCCCGGTGCGGTGAGGTGACGATCGCGGTATCCGTGGTGGCGTTCGCGTTCGCGGCCTGGAAGCTTCGCTCACGGGCGGATCTGCTCGTCGGGACGGCGACGTTGGCGGCGCTGCTCGTCGTCGAGGCCTACATCGGTGGCGAGATCTACAAGCACGAGGCGCTCGAGGTGATCCACTTCCCGCTCGCGCTGGCGTTGCTCGGGTTGGCCGTCTGGTTGCCGATGCGGGCGCGCCGCTGACGCGGTTCGTCAGGACGGGCCGCCCCCGGTCTTGCCGGTAACCACCGGGTGGACCTCGAAGCCGCAGCTGGGCAGGCTGGCGGCGAGGCGCGTCGAGGCGGTCGTGTTCGGGGGAGTCACCAACAGCGCGGCGAACGGCGTGCAGGCGTTGGGTCCGACGTCGGTCGCCTCGACCACGGCCGACACCGTGGTGCCCGGGGCGACGGTCAAGGCCGGCGGAGTGGTGCAGGAGCAGCCGCCGATCATGCCGGCCGGCGTTCGCGCGGCCTGGGCGAGCTGGGCGCCACTCGCGTTGAGTCCGGCCGCGCCCGGATAACCGCTGAGGATGCACGCGGTCTGGCTCTGGTTGGTGAACAGCAGGACCAGGCCCTGGTGCCCGGCCGCGGCGCCACCCGACGGAACCGCGCTGGACACGGCGATGGCCGCATTCGTGCAGGCCGCGGGCGCCGGCGCGGAACTCGACGCCGAGGAGCTGGGCGGTGGCGCGGTGGACGACGTTGCGGTCGACGATTGCGCGGTTGACGACGGTGCGATCGACGACGGCGCGAGCGACGACGGCGCGAGCGAGCCGCTGCCCTGACCGGTCACCGATGAGCTGCACGCCGCCAGGACCAAGGCCGGCGCCGCCAGGCTGAGCCAGGGTCGGATCATCGGTGCCTCCCTATCGCCGCGGCCCCGCCGCCCGGGTTCAATGCGCTGAGGCCAGTCTGGCGGTTCGGCCGTCGGTGTGTCGCCGTTTCCGATACCCTCCGGGGGTATGAAGACGACGTCTGCGCTGCCGGGATACCACGACACCAAGGCCGAGCATCTCAAGCGGTTGCGCCGCATCGAGGGGCAGTTGCGCGGGTTGCAGCGCATGGTCGAGAGCGACACGTACTGCATCGACGTGCTGACCCAGGTCAGTGCCGCGACCCGTGCATTGGAGTCCTTTGCCCTCGGCCTGCTCGACGAGCACCTGTCGCACTGCGTGGCCGACGCCGTCGCCAGCGGTGGTCGCGAGGCGGAGGAGAAAGTGCGCGAGGCGTCGGCGGCTATCGCTCGCTTGGTCCGCTCGTAACGTCCGGCTGCCCGTGCGCGGCGTCGTCGTGCATCGGGTGGTCCTGCATCGGGTGGTCGTGCATCGAGTGGGCGCGGTGGGCGTGATCGTGGTGGACGTGATCGTGGTGGGCGTGATCGTGGTGGGTCATGTCGTCCGGACCCCCGCCCATCATGGCCAGCATCTCGCGACCACCGCTACGAAGAAACCGCCACACGAGGACGA
Organism: Actinomycetota bacterium; assembly: GCA_019241805.1. Classification (GTDB taxonomy): domain Bacteria; phylum Actinomycetota; class Actinomycetes; order Mycobacteriales; family Jatrophihabitantaceae; genus JAFAWL01. The sequence goes on along the minus strand of JAFAWL010000139.1, from coordinate 8,206 downwards.
GCACCAAGGCGATCGCGATGATGTTCAGGAACGTCGTGTAGTTCCAGACGATGCCGTGCGTGCCGGTGCGGGCGTGCCGGGGGCCGCCGGGCACCAGCGTGGTGGCTGAGAAGAGCAGTTCGACGACGTAGCCGGCCACCACCATCGCAACATAGAAAACCCAGAACAGGGTCAAGGCGGTGCGGGTGCCGTAGTACTTCCGGTAGATGAACAGGATCGGCACGATCAACAGGTCGGCGAAGATGAATGCGGACACGCCGCCGAAGCTGATCCCGCCGTTCCAGAGCACCGCGGCCAGCGGCACGTTGCCGATCGAGCAGACGAAGGTCAGGATCGCGACGATCGGGCCGATGATCGGTCCCCAGATCTGGGCGGCCAGGTGGTTGTCGGTGAAGAAGAGGTGCTGCCAGAACGGGTCAGGGATCCAGGCCGCGGCGGCGCCGGCGATCAGCAGGCCGGTGGCGAGGTCGCGGATGATCGCCATGACTTCCATCACGAAGTTGTGGCTGATCGCGGTGAAGCCGTCGGGCGAGGTGATGCGCCGCCACAGCGGGGCGGTCGAGGCGACGCTCATGTCCATCGCCGCGTGGCCCTCCATGGAGCCGGCGAGCGCGAGGTCGGCTTGCGCGCGCGCTTCGTCGCGGCGGCGGCGATTGAGGAAACGGCGCAGGAGCACCGCGACGAGCACGATCATGATCGGCGCGCCGATGAACTCGGCCAGCATGAACTGCCAGCCCAGCAGCAGGGCCATGATCAACCCCAGTTCGACGACCAGGTTCGTCGAGGCGATCTGGAAGGCCATGGCCGCGCCGAAGCCGGCTCCCTTACGAAATAGCGAGCGGGCCAGCGCCACGGCCGCATAGGAGCAGGACGACGACGCCGCGCCGAGACCGGTTGCGGTGGCCAGGCTGCGCGGCCCGTCGTCGGGCAGCAGCCGGACGATGGACGACTTCTTCACCAGCGATTCGACGACCGCCGACAATGTGAAACCGAGCACCAGCGACCAGGTGATCTGCCACGTCATCGTGCCCGCCTCGGCGAGCGCGTGCAGGATCGCGTGCCATAGTCGCACCGGTATCCACCTCCGGGTCGGACCGTACCCCCCGGGGGTATCGCCGCACCAGCACCCCCGTTTCTGAGAACTGAGCAAACGCAGAAGTGGCTTCCAGCTGAGCCGATCCTCGATGATTCGTGCGGCCATTCCCCCGACAGCGTCCGGTCAGAGCGAGTTGAGAGGAAACAGGTGTCCCATCATCTGAGCTGGCTGGAAGCCGGCGTCGTGGGCGGCATGCAGGGCATCGCGGAACTGTTCCCCGTGTCGAGCCTCGGCCACAGCGTGTTGATCCCGGCCGTGGTGGGTGGTTCATGGAGCCGCGACCTGAATGTTTCGACCGCCGAATCTCCTTACCTGGCATTCATCGTCGGCCTGCACGTGGCGACGGCGCTGGCGTTGATTCTCTATTTCTGGCGCGACTGGGTGCGGATCATTCGCGGTCTGGTCACCAGCATCGTGCACCGCGAGGTCGTGAACTCCGATCAGCGCCTGGCCTGGTTGCTCGTGCTGGGCACGATCCCGGTCGGACTGGTCGGATTGTTGGCCGAGCACTGGTTTCGCACGACGTTGGCCAAGCCGGTGCCGACGGCGATCTTTCTCGTCGTCAACGGGTTGATCCTGTTCGCGGCCGAGCACCTTCGCCGGCGTGAGGGCGCGATCGACAGCGAGTACGTCGACGAGCGGATCACCGGTCCGCAGTCCGATACCCGACTGGCCCGCATACCCGTCCCGCAGGCCGTGCTCGTCGGTTCGGCCCAGATCCTGGCGCTGGCACCCGGCATCTCGCGGTCCGGCTTCACGATGGTGGCCGGTATGTTGCGCGGCTTGTCCCGCGAGGACGCCGCCCGCTTCTCCTTCCTGTTGGCAACACCGGTGATCCTCGCCGCCGGCGCGTTGAAGCTCGGCGATCTGTCCGGACCATTGGGGGACGGCATCCGCGGTCAGGTCCTTTTCGGGTCGCTCTTGTCGTTCATCGGGGCGTATTTGTCGGTGCGTTTCCTCACCCGCTACTTCGCCCATCGCTCGCTTCGTCCCTTCGGCGTCTACTGCGTGGTGGCGGGGCTGGCTTGCCTGGTGGTGTTCGCCGTTCGTTGAGCGGCGGTACCGTCGGGGGGTGTCCGGTCGTTATCGGTTCGTGCTCGCTCCACGGTGGATGCTCGGGCATGTGCTGGTGTTGGCCGCCTTCCTGACGATGGTGCTGCTGGGGCGCTGGCAGCTCGACGTCTCGAACAGCAAGCACTTCTCGTTGCAGAACTTCGCCTATTCGATCCAGTGGTGGGCGTTCTCCGTATTCGCGGTGCTGATGTGGATCCGCATCATCCGCGACGCGTCCGGTCAGTCGAAGTCCGCGACGCCGGGTACCGCCGGTCCGGCGCCGACGGGTTCGACGGCGATGCTGTCCGCGCCGGCCGAGGTGGCCTATCGCCGCTACGTGCCCCCGTCGGCCCCGGTCGCTGAGACGGATCCCATCCGGATGGCGTACAACGACTACCTGGCCGCACTTGCTCGCCGTGATGAATTGCATCCCGCCGGCCCGTCGGCCGACCGGGGCGAGCCGGCCGCGGGATCCGATCGGACGCCGGAGGGCGATGCATGAGTTCGACCACGGCGCTGCCAACCTACGGCGGCGCGTTGCTGCGCTATCGGATCATGGCGTTCGTCACCGGCACGGCGTTGCTGCTCGGTTGCTTCGTGGCCGTGCCGTTGCAGATCTGGGGCGATGAGCAGGCCCCGGCGGCGATCATCTGGACCGCCCACGGGTTCCTGTTCATCGTCTACCTGATCGCGACGTTGGAGCTGGGCGTGCGGATGCGGTGGAACCCGATCCGGTTGCTGCTCACGATGGCGGCCGGCACGATCCCGTTCCTGTCGTTTGTGGCCGAACGCAACGTGCACCATCTGGTCGTCGAACGGGCCCGGGTCGAGTCGGGATCGGCTCCGGCGACCGCCTGAGCATCAGCTCGTGGCGCTGGCCGATCCGGGCGTGACGCCGAAGCCGTCGACCAGATCGGCGCGGGCCCGGGCGACGCGCGAGCGGATGGTGCCGACCGGGCAGCCGCAGACGTCGGCCGCCTCGGCGTAGGACAGCCCCACGAGCTGGGTGAGCACGAATGCCTCACGCCGATCGCCGTCGAGGGCGTCGAGCAGTGCCCGCAGCGTCACCGAATCGGCCGGGTCGGCGCCGGGTCGAGGCGGCGTCGGCGCCGGGGCCGACCGCAGCCGCACCGCCGAACGCACCGCGTCGGCGCAGACCCGGCGAGCGATCGCGAAAAGCCAGGTGCGGGCCGAGGAGCGGCCGGCGAAGCGGTGCAGCGAGCCGAACGCGCGGGCGTAGGTCTCCTGGGTCAGGTCGTCCGCGGTGGAGGGGGAGCCGAGGGCGGCGCAGAACCGCCAGACGTCGGGCTGACTGGCCCGGACGAAGTCGGCGGCGGCGACGGCGTCACCGCGGCGGGCGCGCAACACCGCCGCGGTCAGCTCGTCGAGCTCCTCCACGCTCGCCTCTCCTCATGATTGGATTCGCCGTGACCTGGATCACGGCGGGAACCGGACGACCACTTCAGCCGACTCTTATGGGCGTGAGATGTGACCGCTTCCGCGAGGCCGCCTCGGCCCGCCTCGACGGGGAGCCGATCGGGATGGCCGTCTCGGCCCTCGATCACCATCTCGCGACGTGCGTCCAGTGTGCCCGATGGGTCGACGAGGCCACCCGGCTGACCCGCGCGGCGCGCCTGGGCAGCGTGGATGTGCCCGATCTGGCCGACGCGATTGTGCAGGCGATGGCCTTGCCGGCCGGGCGGGTGTTGCGACGGCGACGGCTGCTGCGCTGGGCGGTCACGCTGGTCGGGGTGGTGCAGCTCGGGCTGGCGACGCCGGCGCTATTCGGCACGACGATCGGCATGACGATGTCGGTGCACGCCGCCCACGAAAGCGCGGCCTGGAACGCCGCGCTCGGTCTGGCGCTGATCGCGTGCGCGTTGCAGCCGCGGCGCGCGCTCGGGGTGCTGGCGGTGATCGCCACCTTCGTCGGCGTACTCGCGATCCTCTCGATCCGTGACGTCGCCAGCGGCGCGGTTGATGCGACCCGGCTGGCCAGTCACGCGAGCGCGGTGCTCGGGCTGGGCCTGGTGTTCGCCTTGTCGCGCTCGGAGCAGGCGCTGCCGCCGCCCGGCGACCAGCAGCCGGTACGCGGCAGTGATCAGGGCGGGCGTCGGCGGCTGCGGGGCGTGGCGTGATGCGGCGTGAACTGATGCGGCCTGGGGTGATGAGACGCGGGCTGCGCCGGCCGGGTCGGCTCGTCGCCGTCGCGATCGGCTTGTTCGCGTTGCTGGGCCTTGGGCTGGCGTTCGCGCCGGCGGCCTCGGCGCACGCGACCGTGGTCGGCTCGACGCCGGTCGACGGATCGCGGCTGTCGGCGGCGCCGTCGTCGGTGACGATCGACTTCGACGAGGCGGTGACGATCGGTGGTCGGATCGGCTACCTGCACGTGGTCGATCAAGCCGGGCGCCGCGTGGACACCGGGGCCACGACGCATCCCGGCGGCGACGCGTCCAAGATCACCGTGGCGCTCAGGGGCGGCCTGGGCGACAGCACCTACACGGCCAGCTTCCGGATCGTCTCGGCCGATTCGCACCCGGTCGCGGGGGCGGTGCGGTTCCTGGTCGGCAACGGCTCATTCGCGGCGGTGAGCAGCAGCGGACCGTCGGCGACCAACGGGGTGACCAGCAAGACCTACGACGTCATCAGGTGGGTGAGCTTCGCCGGACTGGCGCTGCTCGGGGGCGCGTGGCTGATGTTCAGCGTGTGGCCGGCCGGTCGGGACGATCGGCGGGCGCGGCGGCTCGTATGGAGTGGCTGGGGGCTGACCGTGTTCGGGTCGGTGGCCGAGCTGTTGGTGCAGGGACCGTACGCCGCCGGCAGCGGCCTAGGGACCATCGGGCAGTGGGCGTTGCTCGACGCGACGCTGCACACCACCTTCGGGCTGGCCCACACGTTGCGCCTGATCGCGCTCGGGGTCGTGGCGGTGGTCCTGTCGTCGTTGCTGCGCACGATCTGGCGCAGCCGCGGGCATCTGGAGGAGGTCGGCGCGCTGCTCGTCCTAGGTGTGGCGCTCTCGTTCGCGGCCAGCGGGCACGCGGCTTCGGAGCATCCGGAGTGGCTCGCCGTCACCAGTGACACCGTGCACCTGATCGCGATGACGGCCTGGATCGGGGGACTGGCCTACCTGCTGGTGGCGGTGTTGCCGCGTCGCGAGTCGGAGGAACTGGGCTACGCGCTACCGGTGTTCTCGGTGGTCGCGTACGCCTCGGTGGCCGCGCTCGCGATCACCGGCACGTACCAGGCCTGGCTCGGAGTCGGCAGCTGGCGCGCACTGGTGCTGACCACGTACGGGCAGCTGGTCCTGGTCAAGATCGGGCTCTTCCTCGCGTTGCTAGGGCTGGGCAACGCCTCGCGGCTGGCCGTGCAGCGACGCTGGGGATCGGTGTCGCGACGGGTGCCGGTGGCGTATGCGATGACCGACGAGTTCGACGATCCTGATCCCGATGCCGAGTTCGAGCCGGTGATCGAAGCCGGACCCGAATTCACTCGGCTGCGGCGGGTGGTGCTGGTCGAGGTCGCATTGGCGGCCGTGGTGCTCGGTGTCACCGGAGTGCTGGTGGCCCAACCACCCGGCGCGGCCGCGTTGATCTCGATCGATTCACGGCCGCAGACGATGCACGCGGCGCTCGGCAACGGACGCACGGCGACGATCACGTTGAGCTCGGCGCGGCACGGTGAGCTGTCGGTCGACGTCACGCTCTCGTCCGGTCCAGCGCCGCAGTCGATCAGCGCTACCGCCGCCTTGCCGGCCAAGCAACTCGGCCCGGTCGCGATCCCGCTCAAGGCGAGCGGCAGGTCCTATTCGGCCTCGGCGGTGCTGTTCCCCGCGGCCGGGCGCTGGGTCATCACGCTCACCGTTCGCACGTCCCAGTTCGACTCGACCGTCGCCGCCGTGAAGGTGAGTTTGCATTGATCACCGAACCGTCGATCACCCAACCGCCGACCATCCAACCGAGAGGCCTCAGAGTGCGCCCGTTCCTCCGCCGTTTCGGCGTCGTCCTTTTTTCGAGCGTCGCCCTGCTCGCGGCCGGCGCCGGCATCGCCTCGGCCCACGTGACCGTGAGCGCGCCCGGCGCTGTGCGGGGCGGGGGCGACCAGCTGATCACGTTCCGGGTGCCGACCGAGAGCGAGAGCGCCAGCACGATCGGCTTGAAGGTCCAGTTGCCGGCGGCCACCCCGATCGCGTCCGTGCTGGTGCAGCCGATCGCCGGCTGGAGCTTCACCGAGACGACCAGCAAGCTGGCCAAGCCGATCGTCACCGACGACGGCACCATCACCGAGGCGGTCAGCGAGATCGACTGGAAGGCCGACAGCTCCGACTCGGCGATCGGACCGGGCCAGTTCCAGGAGTTCGTGATCATCGCCGGCCAGTTGCCGGACGCCGACTCGATCACGTTCAAGGCAATCCAGACCTACAGCGACGGCAGCGAGGTCGACTGGATCGAGACGCCGGCGCCGGGCAGCAGCGCCGAGCCCGATCACCCCGCGCCGGTGCTGTCGCTGGCGTCGTCCACCACCTCGCCTTCGTCGTCGTCCAACCACAACACGGCCGCGGTGATCTTGAGCATCGTCGCGCTGGTGGTGGCGGTTATCGCGCTGGGACTGGTGATTCTCACGCGGGTGTGGCTGTCGGCGGCGCGCTCGCCCGCCCGGTCCGACGCGGCAGGTGATCAGGATTCGGTGACGACCGGCTCATGAGACGAGTGTCCCTCGCCTGGGTGCTCGGCATCCTCGTCGCCGCCGCCGGGGTAGCCGGGCTGGCGGGTGGGGCCGTGCCGCAGGCGCCGGCGACCGGGGGAGCGACGAACAACAGTCCACCGATCGTCGTCACCGGCGCCTACATCCGGCAGCCGGCCTCGCCCGATCTGGTCGCGGTGTATTTCACGGTGTTCAACACGACCGCCAAGCCCGACACGTTGCTCTCGGCGGTCAGCGGGGCCGGGGCGGTGGCGGTGTTGCACGCCGATCCCGCGATGCACACCCAGAACGGGGGCGTGGTTGTGCCGGCGCACAGCAGCGTGTCGTTCACTCCGGCCGGAGGTCACGTGATGATCCAGCAGCTGTACGCGCCGTTGCAGGTAGGTCAGACGGTTAATATCGAGCTCGATTTCGCCGATGCCGGCGCGGTGGTGTTCGTGGCCCCGGTGATCGGTATCTACGCGCCGGCGCCCACGGGCAGCGCGGCGAGCACGGCGCCTTCGGCCTCGCCGAGCGCGCCCTCGACGGGAGGGACGTCATGACGCGCGGGCGCACGCTGTTGGCCTGGGTCGCGGTACTGGCGTCGCTGCTGCTGGGCGCGTGCACGTCGGGGTCGGCCTCGACCGGCTCGTCGGCGTCGTCGACCGGTTCGGAGCTGAACGACCGTTCGACGTCGGGGAAGTACGCCGGGTTCGGTCTGGACCCGGCCCAGCCGCGGCCGAACTTCGTGCTCACCGACACGTCCGGGCAGCAGTACTCGTTCGCCCAGCTGACGGCCGGGCGGCCGACGTTCCTCTACTTCGGCTACACCCACTGCCCGGATGTCTGCCCGACCACGATGGCCGACATCGGGCAGGCGCTGCTGGCGGTGCCGCCGGACGTGCGGGCCAAGACGCTGGTGGTGTTCGTGACGACGGACCCGGCCGAGGACACCGGCCCTGTGATCGCGTCCTGGCTCAAGGCGTTCTCGATTCCGAATTACACCGGTTTCGTGGGGTTGACCGGGTCGCAGGCCGCGATCAACGCCGCGCAGGCCGCCGCCAAGGTCCCGATCGCCACGGACGAGGGCAAGACGCACTCGGCCCAGGTGTTCCTCTATGGTCTCGACGACTACGCGCACGTCGCGTACGTGCAGTCGAACAACGAGACCGATCAGATGAAGCATGACCTGCCGCTTGTCGCCGCCGGCAAGTAACGGGCCTCTCGGAGGGGAACGACGGTGAACGTGATCGCTGGCCGGGCGTGGCTCGGGACGCTGGTGCGCCTGGGCCTGGGCGGCATCTTCTTCTGGGCCGGGTGGGAGAAGCTGTCCGATCCGCGGGCGTTCCTACGGGCGGTACGGGCCTACGACGCGAC
>JAFAWL010000039.1 GCA_019241805.1 Actinomycetota bacterium | reverse complement strand
CCGTGGGCTCGGCTTCGTAGAAGTGCTCGGTGAACGCGATCGGCGAGTGCAGGTAGCGCAGCGACGGGGCGTTCCGAAACCCGAACCGGTCCATCGCGGCACCGCCGGCCCGGACGACGCGAGCATCGGGCGGCCCGTAGGCGTGGCTCGGGTCATGGCAGCTCGAGCACGAAAGCTTCCCGGAGGCGGAAAGCGTCGCGTCGAAGAACATTTTTCGACCCAGCGCCGCGAGCTGATCCACGGTCGGCCGATCGCCATACATCAGCGGGAAATGGGTGTCGGTGCCTGAGAGCTCCGGCACGTTGTTCGTACACGCGAGAAGGACGACCTCGGGCGCGAGCGCCAGCGCGAGCGACAGGCCGAGCGTGCGCAGCACGCGGCCAGCCAGCCGGGCAGACACGATCGCTCCGATCAGCGACGACGGCGGCGAGCCGATGCGGTGACCGCAGCGAGGCCGACGATCATCAGCAGGTAGGTCTCGGGTTCGGGAACAGCGGCAACGGTTGCATCGACCCGAAGACCGAAGTCCAACTGAGCCGCCTGGTACCCTCCCCCCGCGTTGAACGCCGTGTGGGCAAGCGGATTCGGCACGCCGTGGTCGAGCAAGGCGCCGGTGATCGAACCTTGCCCGAGGGTGTCGTTGGCGCCGACCTCCAGGGCGATCCAGTAGCTGCCTGCGCTCACGTTCCAGCCGGAAAGCGCAGACGGGCCGTTCCAGCCGTCGCTGCCGAACGTTGCGGTGGCCGACTGCAGCAGGGTTCCGGGCAGATGCGAAGCGCTGTCACCATAAAGCGCCACCGTGAAGGTCTCGCCGGCCGCGCCGCCGAGGATGTGTGCCGAGACGGCGTCGATCCGCGCGTTGCTGGCAAAGCTCACCTGGCCTGCGTAGAAGTCGGTGCCGTCGAGGATGAACGCCCCGATCGGGCTGCCGTTCGGAGTGCCGGTATCGACGACCCGTGTCGCGTGCGCCGGCGATGCGACGGCGACGAGCAGCGCGGCGGCTAACGATGCAAAGTGAGAGGTGCGCATTGGGAGTCTCGGCTGCTCAAGGGGCGATGAAGACCTGGTCGTACAGCTGAGTGGCTCCGAAGTGCTCGTCGAAACCGTAGCCGAGGATGTCGACGGCCCCGTCCGAATGGACCCGCACCGTCGCCCACGAATAGCTGCGGTCAGTCGACGGGCGGACGGTGTTGCCGTTGTTCGAGGCGCTGTCGTCGAACGGCGAGCCGCCGCTGCCCACGAGCACCTGGTACGCGCCGCCCTGGGGCCGCGAGATGTTGTAGATGTGCTCGTGACCGCAGAAGTAGGTCGCGTTGTACTGCTCGATCACCGCCCAGAAGGCGTCGCGCTTTGTGGTCGTCGCGGCGGTGGCGTCCAGCCCGGCGCCGGTCGCGTGCTGGCCGTTGATGCCGCCGAGGTAGTCGTACGTGAAGGCGGGCTTGTGGCCGAAGACGAAGATCTTCTGGATGCCACTGCGCGCGCGCGCGGCGGCCAGATCGGCCGCGAGCCACTGCGCGGGTGCCGACGTCTCTGCTCCGACCGGATCGGTGTTGATGACGACGAAGTGCTGGTTCTTGTAGTCGAAGCTGTAGCCGAGCTTGCTCTGATCGGTGGTCAGACCGTCGGGGCTGCCGCTGGCCGGGCCGAAGGCCGGGTTCGCCGGAGCGGTGCCGAGGATCGACGTGAAGCGCGCCGTGTCGAGGATCAGGTCGCCCATGTTGGCGGCCCACGCCTGCTCGTTTTCGACCTTCGCGACGCGCTGGCCGTCGCTGTTCTTCGCACAGGCCTTGCATTCGGTCTCATGGTTGCCCGGCACCGGGAAGACGTAGGTGCCCGTCTCCATCACCGGCGCCACCATGCCCCGCCAGAAGGCGTACTGCTGGTAGAACTTCAGCAGATCGGAACCGATCACCGCCTCCTTGGTCGTCGGCAGCACCTGGCTGCTGATCGAGGTCTGCGCGAGGTTGGACGTATAGCCGATGTCAGCCCAGCCATAGCCGTGCACCATGTCACCGTTGAAGAACAACATGGTGGACTTCTGCGCCTGGATCGTGCGCAGGATGCGTGCGATCGCCTTGGTGTTCTGCAGCCACATCGCGTCCTGCGGCGTCAGAGAGTTGCCCACGCTCGCCTTGTCGAACGTCACCGGGTCCTGCCGTGAGTCGCCGACGGTGGAGAAGGTGAGAACGACTGGCGCCGAGCTTTGCGCCTGGGTGGCGGCCGCCAGGGCCGCGATTGCCAGGCCGGCAGCGGCCTTGACGAGCCCGGCAGTCGTGAACGGTCGATGCATCCGGCTTCCCCTCGGGTTTTTGTGGGCGGTTCGTGTCGAACCAGTCATTCGACGCTAAGGACGTCGCATGACGCATATATGACACGCCAGCGAATCCGCACACCGAGCCGTCCGGGTTTGTCTGGTCGGTCTTCGCGGTCAGCGGTAAAGCTTTCGCCAGACTCGAGGCGCGCGGGGCCGAGTCGCAATGAACGGGCGAGTGCGCGCGAATCGTGGCAGCGGGCCGTCACGGACGGCCCGCTGTCGCGCGTCGGTAGTGGGCCCGCATCCGGCTGCGGCCAGGCGAGCGTGCGACGCGACGATCGCTCGGGCGCCAGGATATGGAGCCCCCGGCGGCGTGGAGCGCCACGCTCCTGGTACAAGGTGAAGCGTGAGGTGAAGTGTGGCCCGAGGTGAAGAAACCCCGGGCCCGAGCGGCCGCGATGACTGTAAGCCGCGCAGTCGGTCGCCTCAGTGCTCCGCGGAAACGATGCGCCCTGTTGCCGGGTCAAGCAGCAGTCGCCCGGCCCTCGGACCATCGTCGAAGTCGAACATGCCCTTGAGCGTCCCGGCCACCGCGTCGAGCGAACCGTTGCCGATCCGGGGCAGGCCCCAGTTGTCTTCGATGAAGCGGGTGATCGAGGATTGGTCGGTCACTCGATGGTCGATGTAGTTGCTCCTGGCCCACGGCGAAATGACGAGCAGCGGCAGCCTGGGTCCATAGCCGCAGCGGCCGTTCTGGCTGCCGCCCGCAACATCGTTGGCCCGCGGCTGGCCACAGCTGCCGGCGCCGAGCAGCTGGTCGTCGGTGACGTTGGACTGCATGACGATGGGGCCGACCACGTGGTCGTACCAGCCATCAGAGTCGTCATACGCGATGACCACCGCGGTCTCACGCCACTCGTCTGAACGCATGATCTCGTTGATGGTGTTCACCAGGAAAACTTGCTCGTCGAGAGGATCGGAGTAGCCCGCGTGGCCGTCCTGATAGGCGCTTGCCTTCAGGATGCTGACTGCCGGGAGATTGTGGTTCGCAAGCGCCGTGTGGAAGCGGCTCAGGTCGTACTGGTGGTTGGCCTGATCCGTGCGGCCGATGTTGGCATTGGACGAAGGAGGAAGGTGAGCGGCGTTTTGCGTGCTCTTCCAATACTGGAAGAACGCATGGTGCGGGATATAGTCCGCGCCTGCGCTCGCGCCGGAGACGTTGTTGTGGGTCTGCGCGCAGTTGTCAAACCCGCCCATGAACGCGCCCCAGGTGATGCCGGCGCTGCTCAGCCGGTCGCCGATGTTGACGCCCGACATGAGGATTTGCGTTCGCTTCGGATTGGAGCAGACGTCGTTGGCCGGGTCCGGGTCGCCGATCACAGCCCCGACCGTCGCCCCGCCGGCAATGTTTCCCGCGGGGGACAGGCCGTTGGTGATGGTGCCCGCATAGGTCGTTCCGGCCACGAGGTTGAGCAGGCCCGGGGTGGACGGGCCGAAGCTCGTCCCGAACGAACGGTCGCTCATCGCGAAATGCTGGGCGTAGTTCCACATCGCGGCAACTGTGTTGCCGTCGTAGTAGCCCATGGTGCTGTTCGCACCCAGGACCGCATCCTTGCAGCTGTGGACGAGAAAGCGGTCCATCAGGCCACCGTGGAAGGCGAACTGCTCATCGCCGTACCCATGGTCCTGATCGCACGTGACCGGGACGCTTCGGTCAATCCTGAACGGGTTGACCCCATTGGGGTTCTGGCTGGTCAGCCCGGCGCTCAGCAAGGTGTCGGCCCGCGGTGTGTCGTCGCGCGGCTGGCCGAAGTGGCGCGAGCCGTCGGCGTTGGGGACCGCGTATGGATAGGTGCCGAAGTAGTGGTCGAACGAAACGTTCTCCTGAAAGATCACGACCAGGTGCTTGATCGGCGTATGGGTGTAGGCGTCCTGGTCTGCCAACGCCGCAGTCGGACCGAGCAGCGCGGTCGCGGCGACGGAGGCAAGGATAGTTGTCGATCGAGAAGAAACTCTGGCCATCGGCATGCTCGCTCCAAAGAAGAAGTTCGGAGAGAGCCAAGCTACCGAGCATTCGTGACG
>JAFAWL010000404.1 GCA_019241805.1 Actinomycetota bacterium | reverse complement strand
GACCTCGTCGACGGCATCGTGGTCATGTGTGCGCCGGTCACGGGAACGCTCAGCGTGGCTGCGCATGTGCGCCGTCAGCTCGACCTGCTCTTCCGCCTGAACGCCCGCGGTTGGCGAGCCGTGATCGGCGCCGACTGCGTCAACGGCGAGTGCGCCGCGCGAGTGATCGCTGAACTCGAAGGCCCGTTCCCGTCGAGTGTGGCTTACACCTCGATCTATTCGAAATCCGACGCGATCATCGACTGGCGCACGTGCTTGGATCCGGCCGCGCGCCTGGTAGAAGTCGCGGCCAGCCATACCGGAATGGGTACCGATCCGACGGTCCATCGCCTCGTGGCGGACGCGATCGCCCGAGCGGTGATCGACGAGGCGAGTGCGAGCCCGGCCACGGGCTAGGACCGGTCGGGTCGCTGGTCGGATGGCTAGGCAGAGCGCCGGAAGTCGCTGAGCAGTTCGTCGAGCCGTCGCGTATCGGCCGTGCCGGCACGAAAGGGCTGTGCCGCCGGAAGCACCGCGGCCAATCCCCGGACCCGGCCGCGAGCCCGGCTCGCATCATCGATATCCAGCTCGGCGCGGTGGAGCTCACGAGCCGGCACATCGAGCACCGTCCAGGCAAAGATCAGGTCGCAGGCGGGATCGCCGATCGCCGTCGTCCCGAAATCGATCACCGCGCTGCTCCCCGTCCGGGTCCATCAACAAGGTGATTCGACGATCGCCGAGTCGCGCTGGTCCAGCACTGTCCTCCAGCGCTGGTTTTCTTGTGTCGGCCTGCGGGATCGCGGCCGCCGTCGTGCTGCGAACGATGTCTCCTCGTGCCGTGCTCCCTCCGCGGCTGGTCGCGGTGGCGCTCGCCGTCGCGGTCGCGCTGACCGTCGTCACGATCTGGCTGACGATTCGGATCCCCGACGACCGTAAGGCCCACCATTTGAAACTTGTGTGGGCCGGTCTCGATGTTTTCGAGCGTTGCGCGGTTGCCGCGACGGCATGGACTGTCTGGCGCCGATCACAGTGGACGGTGGTCGCCGGCGCCGTCACCGGTGGAGTGCTGCTCTGCGACGCCTGGTTCAACATCATGACTGAGGTAGGGACCGCGCAGGTGAGTGCACTGGCGATGAGGCTGGTCGAGCTGCCGATCGCGGCGGCCGCGCTGGTGATGGGAAATCCGACTCGGTTGCTCCGACGTCAGTTGTTGGGCGACGAGTTGACCCCCGGGGCCGGCGAGCCCGTTCCGGATGAGGACGAGCCCGCACCTGAGGCCGACGAGCCGGGCGAGGGCGATGACGAGCCAGTTGCGGTGACCGTCACTTCCGGCCCGGCGGGAGAATCCTCATGCTCGGCCAGCCGGGTGAGCACGAGCGCCATCGCGACCACGATGCCCACCGACAGCAGAACTACGGCGACGATGATCGCCGTCGTCACCCGCACGTTTCGGATTGCCGTCTGTGGTCGCAAGGCACCTGTCTACCACTTCGGCCGCCGGCAGCTTGACCACCCCGGCGGAATCCGCTGCTGTCGGTCCGCACTGCTAGACAGAACAGGTGAGCGAGCCCTACGTCGACGAATTGCGGGCGGAGGCCGAAGCGTGGTTACGGGGGCTCGCGGGTGAGCACGCCTGTCTGCGCGACGACCAGTGGGTGGCGATCGAGGCACTCGTCGAGCGTCGGCGCCGTGCGCTCGTGGTGCAACGAACGGGCTGGGGCAAGTCGGCTGTTTATTTCATCGCAACCGCGATGTTGCGTCGGCGTGGCGCTGGACCGACCGTCATCGTGTCGCCGTTGCTAGCCCTGATGCGTAACCAGATCGCGGCGGCCGGTCGGGCCGGCATCACGGCCGTCACGGTGAACTCGACGAACGCCGAGCAGTGGGCCGAGACGTTCGCGGCCGTCCATCGTGGTGAGATCGACGTCTTGCTGGTGTCGCCGGAGCGTCTCAACAATCCTGATTTCCGGGACGAAATATTGCCGCGATTGGCCGCGGGCTGCGGCTTGCTCGTCGTCGACGCAGCGCATTGCATCAGCGACTGGGGCCACGATTTCCGTCCCGACTTCCGACGGTTGCGCACGTTGCTTTCCGAGCTGCCCGACGGCATCCCCGTTCTCGCGACGACGGCCACGGCCAATGCTCGCGTCGTCGAGGATGTCGCCGACGTGCTCGGCCTAACCCGCGACACCGGCGACACCGGCGGCGAGGTGCTGATCCTGCGCGGCGAACTCGACCGCGAATCGTTACGGCTCGCGGTTGTGCGCCTGCCGGACACGCCGAGCCGACTGGCGTGGTTGGCCGACCAGCTCGGACGGTTGGGCGGTTCCGGCATTGTCTACGCGCTGACTGTCGCCGCCTCCGCCCAGATCGCCGACTACCTGCGGGACCGAGGATTCGCCGTGGCGGCCTACTCCGGTCGGACCGAACCGGCCGAACGGATCGCCGCCGAAGACGACCTGCTGAACAACCGGGTCAAGGCTCTGGTCGCGACCTCCGCGCTGGGCATGGGATTCGACAAGCCGGATCTCGCCTTCGTCGTTCACTTCGGCGCTCCCTCATCGCCGGTCGCGTACTACCAACAGATCGGCCGGGCCGGACGCGGAGTGGCGTCGGCGACAGTCGTATTGATGCCAGGAGCCGAGGACGAAGCAATCTGGTCCTATTTCGCGGCGGCCGGCTTTCCCCCTGAGCGGCAAGTACGGGCGGCGCTGGCTGCGCTCGATGAACAGGCGGCGCCGCTCAGCACGGCGGCGCTGGAAACCCGGGTCGAGCTATCACGAACTCGTCTGGAGACCATGCTGAAAGTCCTCGACGTCGACGGCGCGATCACGCGGGTGCGGGGCGGTTGGCAATCAACGGGGCAGCCCTGGCAGTACGACGCCCAACGGTACGAGCGCGTCGCGCGGGTGCGAAGCGACGAGCAGCAGGCGATGCGCGACTACCTCGCCACGCCCCGTTGCCGGATGCGATTCCTCCGTGAGCAGCTGGACGATCCGGGCGCGACCGACTGTGGTCGCTGCGACAACTGCGGGGGTGTCGAGCTCGGCGCCTCGGTCGACACGGCTGCGGTGGAGCAGGCTCGTGCACGACTGGAACGTCCGGGGGTGCCCATCGAAGCCCGTCGGCTCTGGCCGACCGCAATGCCGGCGCTCGGGATCGACGCCAGAGGCAAACTGCCGGCCGGCGAGCTCGCCGAGATCGGACGGGCGGTCGCCCGCTTCACCGACCTGACGCTCGGTCAACGCGTCCGACGAGCGATCGACGATGCTCACGTCGACTCGGACCTACTCGGCGCGGCCGTGGCCGTCCTGGCGGCCTGGGACTGGGAGCAGCGTCCGGTGGCCGTGGTCCACGTCGGCAGTGCCGCGCGCCATGGAATCGCCGAGCCCCTTGCGGCGCACCTGGCCCGCCTGGGCCGCTTGGTCGACCTCGGCGCGGTGCAGCACCGGGCATCGCCGGCCCGGGAACGGTCCAACAGCGCCCATCGGCTGCGTGAGCTCTGGTCGGCGTTCGAACTGCCCGAGCCGTTGCTGGAGCGGTTGCGCACCGACTGCGCCGACGTCCCGCTTCTGCTGGTGGACGACTGGTCGGACTCCGGCTGGACGCTAGCCGTCGTTGCCCGGCTGTTGCGTCGGGCCGGCGCGGGACGTGTGTATCCCTTCGTGCTCGGCCTGCGGGCTTGATCGGCCACGCGGTCGAGTGGTCACGCGGTCGGCACCGGCCGCGCCCAACTTTGCCCGCAGGCGGGCGACCTTCACTGCTTCCTTGAGCGTCTCGATGTCGTAGGCGCCGTAGTGCCGCTGGCCGTTGATGAAGAACGTCGGCGTGCCCGAAACGCCGCTCAGATCGGCTGATTCCACGTCACGAGCCACGCGACCGGCGTATTTGTGGTGCATGAGCTCCTTGCGGAAGCGATCCGCGTCGAGTCCGAGTTGGGTGGCGTAGTCGATCAGTTGCGCCGGCTTGAGCGCATCCTGCCGATGTAGCAACAGGTCGTACATCGGCCAGAAGGCGTCTTGCGCCGACGCCGCCTCGGCTGCCTCGGCGGCGAGATCTGCCTGCGGATGCACGTCGGGTAACGGTAGATGGCGCCACACGTAACGCAGGTCGGCGTCGGCCAGCAGGTCGCGCACGACCGGTTCGGCCTGACCGCAGTACGGGCATTCGAAGTCGCCGTACTCGACGATCGTCACCGTCGCGGTGTCCGGCCCACGCACGTGATCGTGCTCCGGATCGACATCGTCGATCAGGTCGACAATCTGGTCGGCCTGCCCCAGCAGGGCCCGAGCCCGCCGCACCGGTGCGAGCGATCCGGTGATCCGGTACACGATCCAGGTGACCGCCGAGGCCACCACGGCGGCCGACAGCGCTCCGAGTTTGGCCTCGGCCAGCTGGGTTCCGGTGAACGCGCGCGTCGCGATCAGCAAAGCGACCGTGAAACCGATGCCGGCGATCGTGCCGCTGCCGGCAACGGCCGCCCAGCCGACCGGGGGTCTGATCCGACCTCGGGTCAGCCGGGTCACCAGTGCGGTGGTGCCGATCACCGCGACCGGCTTCCCCAGCACGTAACCGAACAGCACGCCGAGCGTGACCGGCGTTGTGTAGGCGTGCGCGAGGAAATGGCCGTTGACGACTATGCCGGTGTTGGCCAATGCGAACAACGGCACGATCACGTAACTCGTCCATGGGTGATAGAAGCTCTGCAGCCGCTCGTTGGGTGACAGCGTCGCCGTCAGGCTGTTCGTCGCGGTGCGCGCGTACTCCGGGGTCGGCTGCTCACGAAACTGGCGCACCAGCCCGGTCGCGCGGTCGAGTTCGCCACGACTGGGGGTATACGCCGAAGCCGACAGCCCCATGGCCAAGCCCGCGACGACCGGGTCGACTCCACTTGCCAGCAGCGCTGCCCACATCACGATGCCCAGCCCGGCGTAGATCACCCGCGGGGAGAGGCCGGCGATGCTGGCCGCGACGTAGAGCGCGAACGCCAGGATCGCGACCAGCAGTGGACCGAGTGAGATCCGGTCGCTGTAGACGAACGCGATCACGAGCAGGGCGATCAGGTCGTCGACGACGAAGACGGTCAGCAGGAAGATCCGTACCCGATCGGGTACGTGGCGGCCGAGGATTGCGAGCAGGCCAAGGGCGAGGGCGGTGTCGGTCGACATCGCCACGCCCCAGCCGTGCTGGCTCGAGCGGCCGGCGTTGACGGCCAGGTAGATCCCGACCGGGACCACCATGCCGAGGATGCCGGCGGCGCACGGCAACACGAACCGCCGTCGCTCGCGCAGCTCGCCGAGGTCGAACTCCCGCCGGGCCTCGAGACCGACGACGAGAAAGAAGAGCGTCATCAACCCGCTGTTGATCCATGTGCGCAACTCGCGGCGGATCTGCGCATCACCGACACGGATGGACACATGCGTGGTCCAGGCGGTCTCGTAGGAGTGCGGGTCGACGTTGGCCCAGACGAGTGCCGCGACCGCCGCCGCGACGAGCACTCCGGCACTGCCGGCTTCCGTTCGTAGGAACGAACGCAACGGTGCGGACCGGTCACGCGCCCAGGCGGTACTGCCGCGCCAGGTCGACGTCCCGCCTGTGCTCGCCGTCGTCATTCGGTTCCGGCCGTCAGCGACGGAAGGTTCACGACGATCGCTTCCTGGGTGCTGCGTGCGATGACGACGATCGCCTCGTGCTGCGGGTCGTTGTTCTCCTCCCGGTGCGGCGTGTACGGCGGCACGAAGACGTAGTCACCGGCCTTCGCGTGCACGCGCATCTCGTCGCCGGATTCCTCGTCGAGGAACACGAATTCGGGTGAACCGCTGACCACGTAGATCGCGGTCTCGGCCTCGCCGTGATGATGGTCGGCCGAACGGGTCGCGGGTCCGACCCGGGTTTCGCCCATCCAGAGCCGTGTGCTGCCCACACTGGTGCCGCTGATCGCCGCGAAACGTTGCATGCCCGAGCTCTGCGCCGTCTCGGCGTTCAAGGCGGCGGCCGGCACGTGCCGCAGGTTCGGTCGCCGGCGCGGCAGGTCTGGGTGGAACGCGTCGGAATTCACGTCGTCGGCGGAGCCGGAACGGTGAGCTGATGCTCGATGCCGTGCGTTTCGACCACCATGTAGATCAACGCGATGACGACCAGCCCGGCTGCGATCGCGGCAGCATGGTTATGCAGGTGATGAGCGCCCAGCGCGCCCGTGAACGCACCCACGACGAATGCCAGCACGA
The DNA here is from genome assembly GCA_019241805.1 of Actinomycetota bacterium. GTDB lineage: Bacteria > Actinomycetota > Actinomycetes > Mycobacteriales > Jatrophihabitantaceae > JAFAWL01. Next base: position 908 of record JAFAWL010000404.1, on the reverse strand, counting down.
CGGCGCCCAGTCGCGCCGCCTCGCCGCGATCAGCCTCTTGACGATCTAACAGCCAGCGATGCGCGGCGGCGGTCATCCCCCGTAAGTTGCCGCTGGCCAGCAGCGAGGACCAGGGAGTGTCGACCAACTTGCGGAACACCGCGAACTGGATAGCCGCCGCGAAGCCGACCGACATCGTGACAACGAGGGTCGGCGCGTCGTGCGGGAGCGCACCGATGATCGCCAAGACCAGGATCTCCAAGCCCAGGGCAACCCGCACGGGACGGCGTACGAAACCACGAACGGCCGGCCGGCCCAGCGTCTCGGCGACGGCGACACCGACCACGAAGGCGACGACCGGCAGCAGGTGAAGACCGGCATTGCGCCAGTGGGAATCCGAAGCAAACACGCCGAACAGCACGACGTTGCCCGTCTGGGCGTTGGCGAAAACGCCGTGCAGGACGAAGGTGTACGCGTCGAGATATCCGCCGATCAGGGATAACAGCAGCCCGACGGGCAGTGACTCCGGTCGCGCTTTGATACCGGTCATCACGGCGGATCCTAGCGCCGCCGGATCGGCCGTGATGCAGTTCGCCGCCGGTGGTGATCAGCCCTCGGCGGGGTCCTCCGAGTGCTCGCGAAGCATGTCCTGCTCGCCTTCGTCGCCCTCGCCACCCGATTCGGCGTGTTCACGCAACTCGTCTTCGGCCGGCTCCGGGTCGTTCTGGTCAGTGCCGCCGTCTGCGCTTGATTCGCTCATGCGACGTTTGTACCGCAAGACGGGCGCCCGGGTGGCCGCACCCGTCGTTACGCGAGGTCGGTCAGCGTCTTTCGCAGCACGCTGAAATAGAGGTCGTCGCGTTGCGCGTCACCGTCGGCCAGCGTCTCGTACGGAAAGGGCCGTGTCTGCGCGGTGAGTTCATAACCGC
>JAFAWL010000293.1 GCA_019241805.1 Actinomycetota bacterium | reverse complement strand
AGTTCTCGATGCTCGAGACCTACGCTCGCTACGAGGGCATTCACTGGAACGGCCGGCCGACGGTGCGGCGAGTCTGGGTCGACATCGGCGGCGGCCAAGAAGTGAGTGCACTCGTCTGGGGCGAGGGCGAGCCCGACGTGGCGTTCTTGCACGGCCGCGGTCAGAATGCCCATACCTGGGATTCGGTCGGCCTCTATCTCGACCGCTCGATGATCGCCTTCGACCTGCCGGGCCATGGTCATTCCAGTTGGCGGCCTGATCACAACTATTCCTCGTCGGCCAACGCCGCCGCTGTCGCCGCCGTTCTCGCCCAGGTGGCGCCCGGGTGTCGCCGCATCGTCGGCATGTCGATGGGTGGCGCTACGACGATCAACTTTGCCGCCACCCGCAAGGAGTTGGTCGACGCCGCGGTGATCGTCGACATCACACCCGGTTCTGGGCCCCGCGTGCAGAAGATGACCAACGAACAGCGCGGCGGCGGGCAGCTCGCAGCCGGACCGCGGACCTTCGCGACGTTCGACGAGATGCTCCACACGACCGCGGCGGCGTTGCCCGGCCGGGACCCCGAGTCGCTGCGACCGGGCGTACGCCACAACGCACGTCAGCTTGCCGACGGTACGTGGGCCTGGCGCTACGACCATGACTTCGCTTCCCCTCCGTCCGCTCCGGAACTGAGCGCGACCGAGGGCTGGGATCTGGTCGGCGAGATCGCGTGCCCGGTGATGCTCGTGCGCGGCGGAGCGTCTTTCCACGTTGCCGACGAGGACGTCGCCGAGTTCCTCAGCCGCCAGCCGAGCGCTCGCATCGAAACCGTCGACGGCGCCCACCACTCGGTGCAAAGCGACCGACCGGGTCCGCTCGCGGCACTCATCACCGACTTCTTCAAGCTGTAAGGCATCTGTTGACCTTGCGATCCACGACACGAGACCAAGGTCGCCGTGACCGGCTGCCCTCGGTGCGCTTCATCCACACCGCCGACGTGCACCTCGACGGCGAGCCCGCTCGGCTGGCGGGCTTCGCTGCGGTCGTCGACGCCGCGATCACGCACGATGTCGATCTGCTGATCGTCGCGGGTGACCTGTTCGACCACGCCCGCGTGATGCAAGTCACAGTGGATGAGGCGATCGAGGAGCTGCGTCGGGTACCGTGCGACGTCATCGTCGTGCCCGGCAATCACGACTGCATGGACGAGCGCTCGCTCTACCACCGCGTCGATCTCACCGTGGCCGGGCCGCAGGTGCACTTCTTCGGTGAGCCCGAGGGCCGGTGGCACACGATCGACGCTCTGAAGCTGGCGATCTGGGGCCGCGGGATCACCGAGCACCTGCCGACCTTCCATCCGCTCGAGACCTACCGGCACGCCCATGACGAGTATTGGCGGCTGGCCGTCACGCACGGCTTCTACGTGCCGCCGGAGGAGACGACCACGCGCTCCTCGCCTATTACTTCGGGGGAAATCGGTGCGTTGACGTGTGACTATCTGGCCCTTGGTCACTGGCACGGCTTCCTGGACGTCTCGGCCGGCGACGTGCACGCGTACTACTCCGGCAGCCCGAGCATCGGCAACGTCGATATCCACGTGCTGGAGGACCCGAGCGTCAATCTCGTGACGCTCGACCCGGAACGGGGAGTCGTCGTCGAACGGGTCCCGATCGCTCTCGCGGAAGCGCCTGACCCCCAACTCGCGGCTGCTCAGCGCCTGACGGCCATCTCGCGCGACTAGCCGCGAGCCGCGATAATATGCGGCTGCACGACGTCACACGTGTGCAGGATGCCCGGCCAATCGGAACGTTTCCGTCGAGGTGAATGGTGGCGAGTGCCAGCACGGTGGGCCGGCCGTTTTCCTGGGTCCGGCGGCACCGGCTTGACTGGGTCGGGGTCAGCGTCTTGGTCATCGGGCTGGCGCTGACGGCATCGGGGACGTGGGCGGCCTGGCGCTCGGACCGCGATAACGAGCAGCGACTTCTGCGGGTGCAGACGAGCCAGGCCGCGAATGTCGTGACCATCGCTATCGCCTCGATCGAGACGTCGTTACGTACCGTCGTCGAAGCAGCGTCGGCCAGTCCGGCCAGCGGCGAAGCCTTTACGCAACTGGTTGCGCCCTACGTCGGTCCCGGCAAGACTTTCGCGAACGCCTCGCTCTGGCGTCCCGATTCCGGCGCGCCGCTGGCCGCAGTCGGTGGCGTGCCCGTCCTCACGGCAGGTTCAGCTGACCTCGACACCCTCGTCCGGCGTGCGGCGACGACGAGCACATTCGTCGTAATGGCGCTGCCGTCGTCGACCGGCTTGCGCTTGGCCTACGCCCAGGCGAGTACGCTGGCGCCGCAATACGTCCTCTACGCAGAACGCATCATCCCGGCCAACCGTCGGGTGCCGGCGGAAAGCAATCCGGCCTTCGCCGAGCTGCACTTCGCCACCTATCTCGGCGCCACAACTGACAACACCGCCCTGCAGACGACCGACCTGCCTCCGGACCAGCTGCCGCTGCATGGCCTGACAGCCCGCGAGTCGATCCCGTTCGGGAATCTCCAGCTGACGCTCGTGACCTCGCCGTCGCAGCACCTGGGCGGATGGCTGACCGGCGCCCTGGCCTGGATGCTTCTGGGCGGCGGCCTCGTGCTCACGCTGCTCGCCGCGATCGTGGCGACTGTTCTGAATCAACAGCGAATCGCAGCTCGGATCCACGCGGTGACAACCGAGTCCCTGTACGTGGATCAACGGACGATCGCGGAGACCCTGCAGCACGCCCTTATTCCCAAGACGAATCCGGATATCCCGACAGTCCGGATCGCTTCGCGATACCTGCCGGGCACCGAAGGTGTCGACGTCGGCGGTGACTGGTATAGCGCCATCCGCATAAACGATGACCGCTTCGGGTTCGTCGTCGGCGACGTCTCCGGTCGCGGGGTCGAAGCCGCGGCTGTCATGGCGCGCATCCGATTCACGCTGCGCGCATATTTGCGGGAAGGCCATCCGCCGCACGTGGCGCTGCAGCTGTGCAACAAGGACCTCGACCTCCAGACCGACGGTCACTTCGCCACCGTGATCGTCGGCATCGCCGACCTGCCGAGCCGGCGCGTAGAACTGGCGGCTGCGGGCCACCTGCCGCCGCTCGTTCGTGACGACCGAGGCAGCCGCTGGCTGCGAGTGCCGATCGGTCTGCCGCTGGGAATTCGAGCGTCGGGCGCGGCGACCGACACGCCATTCCGATCAGCTGTCATACATATGGATGCGGGTTCTACCCTGCTCGCCTACACCGACGGGCTCGTCGAGCGCCGGGACGAAAGCATCGACGACGGATTGGATCGGTTGGCCCGAGCCGTCGATGCGCTCGACGCTGCCGACCCCGAGGATTTGCTCGAATCGCTGCTAGACCAATTGAACCCGCCGGGTCACGACGACATCGCGATCTTGGCGTTTACTTGGGTCGCGGAGCCATCGGCACTTGGGCCAAGTCCGGAGTCCGTGGATACGGTGCAGCTGTCTCCAAGTCACCGGTGAACACAACGTCTTCAGCGATGGCCCGCAACTTGCGATGGCTGGTTTGGCTGGCGTGGATGAGCAGGGTGAAGGCCTGGTCGTCAGTCAATTGGTAGCGTCCCATCAAGACGCCGATGGCCATGCCGATGCATCGACTGCTGGCAAGCGCGATTTCAAGGTTCGCTACTTTGGCTTCGAGTGCCGCAAGTCGTGCCACAGTCGCCGGCTGGGTATCCAAGCGGCGCTCACGTTGCTCGCTGATGGCGAGTCGGATCGCACGAGAGCGGTTGACCCGCAGGACAGCGTCGTCCACGACTGTCACGCTCGCCGCGAGGATGGCCGCGACGTCGCCCCTGGTTTCTGTGCGCATGTCGTCACCCCGCCCGGTTGTACCCGGTCCGGCTCACGCACAATCCACGACGCACGGCAGGACGCGTACGGGGACGTTCACACCTGCTGAAGGGAGATTCCCGTGGTCGACCTCATGGGCTGTTACTGTAAACAGACAGAGCAGGCGAAACGGGTCAAGCGCGCACAGAAGTTATCGGCACAAACGTGGCCAGAGCGTAATGATATGCCCGTGCCACCACGTCAGAAGATCGACCAGCGACTGACGGACGCCGTCAAAGGTGAGATCGTCGACGCATATCGCAATGGTGCCAGTGGTGCCGAGCTCGCAGAGCGGTACGGGTTGGCCCGCAGCACCGTCCTCAAGGTTGTGCGGGCAGCCGGCGGCCAGGTTCGTTACCCACGCATGACTGCGGAAGAGAAGGCCGAAGTCGTTCGGTTGTACCTCGCTGGCATGCGACAAGTCGACATCGCTGCGCAGCTCGGACGGCACAAGAGCCTCATCTGGCACATCCTGGCGCGGGCAGGACTGATGGGGAGCCCGTGAGCCCCTGCGAGATATCGGCGACCCGTGGTCTGCACGGGGCGTGATGCCGATCCGCGCGCCAGGGGTCTTGTGGTCGGATCCTCGTCGTACGATCCAACCATGAT
>JAFAWL010000215.1 GCA_019241805.1 Actinomycetota bacterium | reverse complement strand
CTGGTCAGCCAGCGCACGATCGACTCCGACTACGGCTGGCAGGTCGGTCAACGGCTGCAAGTCTTCTCGTTGCCACCGAGCATTCAGGGACAGGCGCTGTCGGCCGCACAGGACGCGTCGAACACACTGATCAGCCCGACCATCGTGGGCAGTTACCGACCCCGCGACACCGCCGACAACTTCTGGTTCGGCGAGCCCTACTTCGTGGGTCACCCGTCGAACAAGGGCCTCGACGTGGTGGACGCCGTGTTCACTACCCCCGCTGTACTCGAATCGATCGCGAGCCCCGACACGGCCGAAGTGTCGGCCGACTATCCCGTGCAATCAAAGACCATCCACCTTGCCGACGTACCTCGGGTCCGGGCCGAGGTCGCTGCGCTGTCGAAGAAATACGGCGGAACGAAGGTGATCGTCGGCACCAGCGGGCTCGGCTTGCGCACGGGCATCGACTCTGTGTTCCGCGACGCCGATCACGGCTTCAGCCTGGTCGACGTCGGTACCCTGCTGGTCACCTTGCAACTGGCCGTGTTGGCCTGGCTGGTTCTCTTCCAGGTGATGGCCGACTCCATCGAGGCGCGGGGCAGCGAGATCGCACTGGCCAAATTGCGGGGTCTGCGGCCGATGGCGACGCTGAGGTTCGGTCTGGCCGAGCCGCTGCTGCTGCTCGTCGCGGCGATCCCGTTCGCCGTCTTGGTCGCCGAACTCGTCGTGCACCTGCTGGCCGGCACACTGCTGGCCGGCGGAGTCCCGGTCGCGCTGACCTGGTCGACGGTCTGGGCCGTGCTCGCCGGGTTCACCGGCGGCTGCGTCGCCGCGCTGCTCGCCGCGCGCCGCACCTTGACCCGGCCCATCCTCGAACAGTGGCGACGCACCGGAACGCCGCGCGCCTCGCGCGCCGTCACCCTCGGCCTCGACCTCGTGATCGCCGCGGCGGCCGTGGCCGGCTTGGTACTGCTGCGGCGACATGCCGAGAACTCGGCGCACTCCTCATCCGTCGGATTGCTCGCCCCCGGACTACTCGTCCTGGCCGTCGGCCTGCTCGGCGTGCGCTTGCTGCCATTGATCACTCGTGGCTTCCTGCCGGCGACGCGGGCCTCCGCTCGGATCGGGACCTTCCTCGCCTTGCGACAGGTCTCGCGGCGACCGGCCGCGCTCCGGCTGGCGGCCCTGCTCGCCGTAGCCGTGGGGCTGGCCACGTTCGCGCTGGCCGGCGAGTCGGTGGCCGGCGCCAATCGTCAAGACCGCGCCCGTGCCGAACTGGGCGCGCCGAGAGTGCTGTCGGTGCAGTACGGAACGGGCCATGATCCGATGGCCGCGAGGCACGCGGCCGATCCGCAGGGCAAATGGTCGATGGCGACGGCTCGGTGGCTGCCCGATGGCGGCGGCTGGGTCAACGGCACCGTGTTGGGCGTCGACGCCGGCCGATTGAGCTCGACGACCTACAGTGTGCCCGGGTTGCCGAGCGCCTCGCACCTGCAGCAGGTCCTGGCCGCTGACACGCTGCCGCCGATCGCGGTCACCGGCCGGGCGCTGCGCGCGCGGATCACAACCACGAGCCTCACTGCCGTCGAGATTCCGCGCGTGATCTTTAACGTCAGCACGCCCGGTCAGTCCCAGCAACAGATCTACGCACAACCATTGACGCTCGGCGCGGCTGAATACACCGCCGCCGTTCCATGTGCGAACAAAGAATGCACCCTGACCGGAGTCACGTGGGAACGCGGGTCGGAACCGTTCAACACCAACACCGGCACGGTGGTCATCTCCTCGATCGATCAGCAGGACGCGTCCGGCAATTGGCAGCCGCTCGATTCCCGTCTGCACGACGCCGAGGCGTGGCGTTCGATCGACGTGCCGGGCTACAGCACCGACAAGCTGACGGTCACGCCCGATGGCCTGCAGGACGAGTTCAGTAATACCGAAGGCGCGTCGTCAGCGATCGAATACGCCGCCTCGCCGCGGCCGCTTACCGTGATCGCCACTCCCTCAGCCGTCGCGGTTCGGGCGATCGGACAGACCGGCCCGACGACCATGGAGGACGCGAACGGCAATGCCGAGGAATTCCGTGTCGCCGAGAACGTGCCCGTGGTGCCCGCGGTACTCAGCAACGGACTTTTGGCCGACCTGACTGCGCTCGTCCAACACCTGCCCGGCTTCACCCCCGAGGCGACCTGGCAGGTTTGGCTAGGCCCGCACGCACCTGCGGATGCGGTGACACTGCTCGAGCGGCAGGGTCTGCTCGTGCAGGGACAGCACACGGTGGCACAGCGGGTGACCGTTCTCGGCCGGCAAGGACCGGCCTTGGCGCTCGAGCTGCTTCTCGTCTGCGCGGTGGCGGGAGCGGTTCTCGCGGTCGGGGCAACGGCCACGGCAGTGGCCGCGAGTGGCCGCCGCCGCTCGTTCGAGCTGGCGGCCTTGCGGGCGGTGGGCGTGCGTCGGGCGGCGCTCGTGCGCTCGTCGTTCCTAGAACAGTCGCTCCTGCTGGTCACTGCGGTGATCTTCGGTATTCCCGCCGGCTGGGTGGCGGCACGATTGTCGATGTCGACGATTCCGGAGTTCTCCGATACGACCCCTGTGCCGTCGTCCTACACGCCAGCGCTCACTCCGATCGGCATCTTTGCCGCCGCGTTCGTGGTGCTGCTCGCGCTGACCGCTGTCTTTGCGGCAATCGCCCTTGTGCGCGCCGCCGTGCCGGCCCGACTTCGCGAGGCCGAACAGTGACGGCGCCGGTCGGACTCGAAACCGGTGTCGGCGTGCGGTGCGATCACCTGCGGCACGTCTACCGGCTCGATGACGGTGAGGTGGTCGCGCTCGATGACGTCGACATCACCGTCCACGCCGGTGAAAGCGTCGGCATTCTCGGTGCCTCTGGATCGGGCAAGTCGACGCTGCTGACTCTGCTCGCCGGACTGCTGCGCCCGACCGCGGGTCACCTCTACATCGGCGCTGACGACGTCGCCGGCATGAACGAGCGGGATCTCCTGCGGCTGCGAGGCCAGCGGATCGGTGTCGTGCTGCAGAACCCGGCCCGCAACCTGCTGCCGTACGGCACGGGAATCGACAACGTTGCCTTCGCCCAGCGGGCTGCCTACGGCTACCGCCGCGGGCAGCTGCCCGAACCCGCCGATCTGCTGGGCCGGCTCGGCCTCGCCACCCTGGGTGAGCAGCGCGTCAGCCGGATGTCAGGCGGTGAGCAGCAAAGACTGTCGGTGGCCGTGGGCATGTCAGCCGGTCCCGGCCTCCTGCTCGCCGACGAACCGACCAGTCAGCTCGACGGCGCCAACCGCGATCGCGTCGTCGAACTGCTCGGACGAGTCGGCGCGGAGTTCGGGTCGACGGTCGTCGTGGTCACCCACGACCCTGAGGTGGCCGGCGCTCTCGGGCGCACGGTGACGATCCACGAGGGCCGGGCCGACGACGGCGCTCAGGTGCTCGAACAGTTCAGCACGATCGGCGCCGACGGCAGCGTGCTCCTGCCCGCGGACGTGCAGCGACGGCTGCCGCCGGGCAGCCGCGTGCGCGTGGTCCGCAAGGCCAGTGGCGTGGAGCTGATCCGATCGGACGAGCCGTGAGCCCTCGGCACGCCGCCGGTTCGCGCGATGAGCACAGCCAAGACGAACGGCCGCCCGACGCCTTCGACATCGACGTTCGTTACGCCGACCGAGCACGCGACGTCGGGCCCGGTGTAGCCGACGTCGGCGACCCGTCGATCGAACCGGTGCGTCGGGCCGACGGTCCGATCGACGGACTGGCCGTCCGGGCGGAGAACGTGCGCTACGTCCGAGCCGGCCGGGTCGTTCTCGACGAGGTCACTGTGGAGGCGCGACCGGGCGAGGTGCTGGCCGTCATGGGACCGTCGGGGAGCGGCAAATCCAGCCTCCTCGCACTGCTGGCCGGGCTGGAATCACCGGACGGCGGATCAGTGACATTGGCGGATCGGCCGGTCGCGGGCGTGGCCGATGGCGTCGGCCTGGTCCTGCAGGGCTACGGACTGGTCAGCGTGCTCTCGGCCGCCGAGAACGTTGAGGTGGTGCTGCAAGCGAGAAGGCCGGGACGTAGTCGCACCGAGATCCGTGACCTGGCTCTGGCATCGTTGGCCGCCGTCGGCATCGCCGAACCCGCCGACCATCTGGTCGAGCAACTCTCCGGTGGACAACAGCAGCGAGTCGCCGTCGCCCGGGCGTTGGTCGTCGAGCCGCAGGTGCTCCTGGCCGACGAACTCACGGCCGAACTCGATCACGTGGCCAAAGAGCACGTACTCGATCTGGTCTTCGATCTCGCCCGCCGCGGCTCGACCGTCGTCGTCGCGACGCACGATCCGGACGTGCCGGACCGCTGCGATCGGCGCGTGATGCTGCACGACGGGCGTCTTGCCTAGCGGTTGTAACGACTGCCCCTGAGCCGGGCAACACGCCGCACGACACCCGGTTCAGAGGTAATCGTCGTGGCATCGCGAGTCGGCCCGCCGGCGCGACCGCTACTGCAGGTAGCCCTCGACCTCGGTCGTCGGGCGCTCGTGCGCGGAGTCGGGATCCTCACCGATCTCCTCGCGGGCCCGGCGTTGTCGCAGCAGGTCCCAGGCTTGATCGAGTTCACGCTCGATGGTCCGCAACCGTTCACGGTCGGGGGAACCGAGACCTTCGCCGGCGTGAATATGGCGCAGCTGCTTCTCCTCGGCGATCAGCTCGTCGATGTGGGCGAGGATGCTTTTGTCGTCCAAGACGTCGCCTTCCTGACTGGGCGGTCGGGATCTCTGCATTCCACCGTAGCCGCTGGAGCAGCCGATCCCACGTGGGAGGATCGGAGCACGCGGTCCGTGATGGACCAACTGGAGGGCTCGCATAGAGGCCTAGTGCGGCGGTCTTGAAAACCGCTGTCCGGTGACCCCGGACCGTGGGTTCGAATCCCACGCCCTCCGC